>CATPCK010000672.1 GCA_955652655.1 uncultured Ktedonobacteraceae bacterium
ACTCATTGATGTCATTCCGACTACACAGATACGTCTGGGCGAGGCTTGCTACTCTCCTTACCCGGGAGGGGCCATAGCGAATGTCGCGGCGGCCATCGCACGGCTTGGCGGGCTCTCCAGGTTTATTGGTGGGGTAGCAGAGGACGAGTTTGGGCGACTTCTGGTGCAGGTCCTCGCCGATAATCACGTTGACACCCGCTACATTTGTGTGATCAAGGAGGCACCCACGGCGGTCGCACTGGTTACATTACACGCTGGCGGTCAACGACACTTTACCTTTTTTCGCCAGGGAACAGCCGATAGCCAGTTACAGGCCAAGGATCTGAATTGGAGTGCCTGGCACGATGCCGCAGCCTGTCATGTGGGAGGGGTCTTACTCTCCACCGAACCGGCTCGATCGGCAACACTCGCGGCAATGGACCATACACGCCAGGTTGGATCCATCGTGTCGTTTGACGTGAACATCCGCCCGACGTTGTGGACATCTCCTACTGCTATCCAGGGAACGATCGTAAAGGCCGTAGAGCGTGCCGACATTCTCAAGCTCAGCGCTGAAGAGGCTGAATACACCGGTTTACAGGGCTATGCATCATCCGAACCTCTTGAGAGAAGCAATCTGTACGCGTTAGGTGAAGCTCTCCTGCAGAGGGGTCCTCGACTCGTGATCATTACCTTAGGCGCCAACGGGGCGTTGTTGCTGACAGCCAAACACCGCGTAGAAATCCCTTCGTTGCCGGTGCGCCCTGTCGATACAACTGGTGCTGGCGATGCATTTATAGGAGCCGTCTTATACACGTTGGTGCAGCAAGGATGCCATACACCTTCGGATCTTCAAGCCCTCTCAGAGCATGATCTGAACAACCTGGGCAGTTTTGCGAATCAGGTAGCGGGTCTTAGCACTACTCGTTATGGAGGCATCTCATCGTTCCCTTACTTGCATGAGATCAGCGGCTTTTCGGCCTCGTGAGAGTCATATCCTTGTATTAGTAAGCCCACATATTACGTTCCTCTTACTTCGTTTCCTTAGGCGTATTTCGTTCAATTAGAGTATTTCGTTTCCGTAATGTTTCCCCCCTTTTGTAGTGAGTCTTTTGATAAAGGCTCGCATGTAGTCTCGTTTTCTTGCATGCATCACGGTTGGTGCATGCGCCTTGTCTACTATGAAAAGGAGTAATGTATGTCCAGGTTCTTCAAAACTCCCTTCACGCTCTCTACTGTCGCAGCGATCGCCCTCGTCGCCCTCATCATCGGTGTCCTGGCCGGTCGCATATTCGCCCCGACCTCGACTAGCGCGAATGCGAACGCCCCCGCCTCCAGCAACCGGGTCGATGTCATCGTCAAGGCGACGGACTCGCAATTCTGGCAGGCCATGCTGGCAGGTGCCCAGGCCGCGGGAAAAGACTGGGGGATCCAGGTTGGCCTCTTTGGGGCCACGTCAGAGGCAGACGTCTCCGCACAGCTAGGCCTGGTTGAGAATTCGATGTCTCGCAACGTCAAAGCCATTGTCCTTGCCGCCTCTTCCTCACAGGCGCTTAATGGAGTGATCGAGCGGGCGCGGAGTCAGAATATCAAAGTGATCACCGTCGACACGAAGGTCACCACCTCCAGCGACGGCTTTATCGGAACCGACAACAACAAAGCGGGTGCGCAAGCTGCCGACCGGCTCGGAGAGCAACTGCAGAAGAAGGGCGTCACGTCCGGGAAGATCCTCATCGAGTCTTCCGTCGCCGGTGTCCAGACGATCGTCGATCGGGACAGTGGGTTTCAGGTTGAGCTGAAAACGCGCTTCCCAGGCCTGCAGGTGACTGCCCACCGCTATAACAACAATGATACGCCGACCGCGCTCTCCCAGACGAATGATGTGCTCTCCGCCAATTCCAACCTCGTCGGGATTTATGCCGATAACAACGTCTCGGCGGATGGCGTGGCCCAGTCCCTTCAGGAGAACAAGGCTCAGGACCGCATTGTCGCGGTTGGGTTCGATTCTGACCCGCAGGAGATCGGCGCCTTGAAGAACGGCACGCTCAAAGCCCTGGTGGTCCAGAACCCCTACTACTTTGGCTACCAGGGGGTGGTTTCCGCCGCCATGAGCGCCTCGGGGAGATTTGCCCCACCGAGTCTGGATCCGGGAGCGGTCCTGGTGGCTCTGGACAATATGAATACCCCTGCCGTCCAGAAACTATTGAATCCTCCGACCACGAAGGGGGGAGCGTAACATGGCCGTTTCACCATCCTCACCAGCGCTTGTCCAGCTGAACCATGTGACGAAATCTTTCGGCCCGGTCCAGGTACTCAAAGATGTTTCGCTCGGGATGAATCGAGGGGAGGTGCTCTGCCTGGCGGGAGAAAACGGCGCGGGCAAGTCCACGCTGATCAAAATCCTGACGGGCGCCATCCCCCGCGATGGCGGCGAGTACCGCATTGATGGACAGGATGTTGGCTCTCCGAGTCCTGCCCAGGCCCGTGAACTCGGTGTGGGCGTCGTCTACCAGGAGTTGAGCTTATTGCGCGAGGTCTCTGTCGAGGAAAACCTGCTCATGGGGCGTTTGCCAGCCAGAGGCGGGGTCGTCAACAAACGGGAATTGCGTGCGCGTGCGACCAAAATGCTTGAGCGTGTTGGCTTGAGTAGGGTCGATCCGGGCATGCTCGTCTCAGACCTGCCCGTCGCCACCCGTCAGATGGTGGAGATCGCCAAGGTGTTGGGGGCCGATGCGCGCATCGTGATTTTTGATGAGCCGACGACGTCCCTCTCTGAAGAGGATGCGCAGCACCTCCTGCAACTTATCAATCGGCTGAAGAAGGAGGAGGGCGTCGCCGTCCTGTATGTGACGCATCGCCTCGAAGAGATCTTCGAAATCGGCGATCGCATCACGGTCTTACGTGACGGTCAATTCATTACGACAGCACCCGCTGATCAATTCACACACGATTCGCTGATTCGCTCGATGGTGGGTCGGCAGATCGAGTCGCTCTACCCGGAGAGACAACACAAGCGATTCGGCAAAACCGTGTTATCGGTTCAGGGGCTCCGCCTGCAGGGCAGCCCCTATCCCATCAACCTGGAAGTACACGCTGGCGAGATCCTTGGACTCGGGGGACTGGTGGGAGCGGGCCGCACGGAGACGGTGCGCGCCATTTTCGGGGCCGATCCGATTGATGCAGGAAAGGTGTTCGTCGATGGCACCCCTCTGCATGGGGGGTCCCCACAGCAGGCCGTGAAGGCTGGCCTTGGGCTGCTCACTGAAGATCGCAAAGAGTTAGGTATCCTGGCAGACCTCTCGATCAGGGAAAACGTGACCATTGCAGATCTGTCCGAGGTTTCTCGCCTCACCGTCATCTCCCAGAGGCAAGAGGTCTCCCTGGTCCAGCAACTGGTGCCTCGCCTGCGCTTAAAGTACCACTCGACAGAGCAGCCCATCTCGTCACTCTCCGGTGGAAACCAGCAGAAAGTCTTGTTGAGTCGCTGGCTGGCCACGAAGGCGAAGGTCCTGCTGCTGGACGAGCCGACCAAGGGCGTCGATGTCGGAGCCAAGGCAGATATCTACACCATCATTGGCGACCTGGCGGCCCACGGACTGGGCATCGTCGTGGTCTCGTCATACCTACCCGAGTTACTCGGCATTTGCGACCGCGTCGTCGTCCTGCACGACTTCGGGGTCACCGGTGAACTCCCGATCGAAGACGCGACAGAAGAAGGGGTGCTACGCCTGGCAAGCAGCACCCCCGTTTCTATGAATGCATAGCAGAGAGGAGAATTCTCATGGCAACCACTAGTACTCCACAGCCCTCAGTGACACCGCAGCCGGTAGCAGAAGAGCAGCGGACTCCTATCAGTCTGGGGCGTGAAAGCGGCGGCATCCTGGTCCTGCTGATCTTCATCGCCGCGCTCATTCTGTCGACCAGCGACTTTCTGACTCTCACGAATCTCGACAATCTCGTCCGGCAAGTGGCGGTGTTCGCGATCCTCTCGATCGGACAGTTATTCGTGATTCTGACCGGCGGCATCGACCTGTCCGTTGGCTCCGTTCTGGGCTTGAGCGGGGGGGTGACGGCACTGCTTCTGGCTGGCGGTGCTCCCATCCCACTCGCCATCCTGGTTGGACTGCTCGTCGGGCTGCTTGTTGGCCTGATCAACGGCCTGCTTGTGTCGCGTTTTGGGCTGCCTCCATTCATCGCCACACTGGGCATGCTGGGGATCGCGCGTGGGGTGGTCCTCCTGCTGACCGGCGCCAAAACCATTGCACCGCTGCCTGATGCCTTCAGCGCCATTTCCAACGGGTTCATCCTCGGCCTGCCGAGCCTGTTCTGGATCCTTATCGTAGTAACAGTCGCGGCGGCCTTTGTGCTCGGGCGGACAATCTTCGGACGTTATGTCTACGCAGTCGGTTCCAATGCGGAATCTGCTCGCCTCTCAGGCGTCCCGGTGAACTGGGTGCTGCTTGCAGTGTACAGCATTAGCGGCTTGCTCGCGGGCTTCGCCGGAGTCTTAACCACGTCACGTCTGGGCGCGGGTATTCCCACGGCAGGAACCGGGTATGAGTTACAGGCCATCGCTGGCGCGGTCATCGGAGGCGCCAGCCTGTCCGGGGCAAAGGGTCGTGTTATCGGGGCCGTTCTGGGCGCCCTGATCATGGGCCTGCTTGCCAACGGAGGCAACCTGCTTGGCATCGACCCATTCTACCTGCAAATCGCCATCGGCTTACTGATCATCCTGGCAGTGTTCTTTGATCACTTGCAGGGACGCAGCTTCAGTCCCATGCGTCGGGCCGCGTAGCGCGGAAAAAGCGGAGGCACCAATCGTGAACGCGACAATCAGCGTTGCGATTGGCGCCTCGCCCGCCCATACACGGGTAGGTATGGTGTGACATTGCCTCGGAAGCGACTTCGTACCCGTAGGGGCGGGGGAAGGGTTGTGCGGGGAGGTATTTTATCATGACGCTTCGGAAGCGCCTTCGTACCCGTAGGGGCGGGGGAGGCGGAGTCGTGGGGAGGGGACGCTTGCGTCGCCCTTGTCCTGTTCCTGTGAGTGCCTTCCTCCTCCTCTCCCAGGGCGACGCAAGCGTCCCCTCCCATCTCCACACCACACCCGCCCCTACGGGAAACCCTTAACCCTTCGATGTGAGGTTCACCTCATGCTCTGATGATGGTAATACCTGGCACCCTGTAGGGGGCTAGCACCTCGTTGGATACAAAATCCTCAGTCACCAGGTGCGTCAGATCGCTGAGCGGCCCGACGATGTAGGGTGCGGCTGTGCCCAACTTCTCCGCGGATGTTAGTGCCACCACTTCAGCCGCACTCGCGATGATGGCACGCTTCACGTAAGCCTCTTCGAGATCGAGGGCGCTGATGCCGACCTCGGGATGCAAGCTGCTTATCCCCAAAAAGCACAGATCGGCCCGCAAGTTGCGGTACGCCTCAACGGTTGCTGCACCAACGGCCACCAGACCATGCTTGTAGAGTTTCCCGCCGATCACGATGACTTCAATCTCCGGGTGTTCTGCCAGGACCGACGCAACCGGTGGGCTGTGCGTGATCACAGTGGCGCGCAGATCATATGGTAGATGCTGTGCC
>CATPCK010000673.1 GCA_955652655.1 uncultured Ktedonobacteraceae bacterium
AAATCCATCCATATTCTGGACGACTCCCAGTACAGGCACCTCAACGTCGCGAAACATTGCCAGCGCTTTTGCGGTATCGATGCGCGCGATATCCTGTGGGGTGGTGACCAGTAGAGCTCCATCGAGTTGCAATTCTCTGCATAGGGTGGCCTGTGGTTCACCGTTACCAGGAGGTAGATCGATAATTAGATAATCCAACACGCCCCAGTTCACAGAGTAGAGGAGTTGTCGAATGAAGATTCCTAAGACGTCTGGCATAGGAGCCACGGCCAGGTTCACGCTGACCGTCGATTTCCCCACCCCACCTTTGCCGCTTCCTACAACGAGGAGGGTCCGAATGTTCTCTATACGTGCTCGTTGCGCACGTCCATGCAATTGCAATGAATTACTCCAAACTAAAGTAATAGCAGTTTCCGTCTTGTTCGCTAGTATAGTCAGATACCCAGCATTTGGCAAGGTAGGAATTATTGTGTAATATGAGAGTACTCAGTCAGCTATAGCGACCGGTCACAATTTCAGGAGCAGACACATGTATCGCTTACTTGCCATCGATCTCGATGGCACGCTACTTACTCCTTCGCCTCATAAAATAATTACACCCCGCACGTTTGACGTATTGTGCAAGGCTTCAGCTACTGGCATGGCTATCGTGATTGCAACGGGACAGATGTTACAGGTCCTGCGAGCTATCTGCGGTGATCTGCCCTTGACGGCTCCTCAAATCATTGAAAATGGGGCACTGGTGGTAGATATTCGCAGTGGGACGGTGCTCCATGAAAAGCTGCTACCTGCCGAGCACATCATACCGACTCTTGACACACTGCGCTCATTTGGCCTCTTCCGCGCGTACCATACCTATGAGCGTGTCTATGTCGATTACAATACCCCGCGTGCACGCAACTGGTATCGTCCACCTGTGCCCCCGGTAGTGGAAGTCGAGGATGTGGCCAGCCTGTATCCTCAAATGTGCATTAAAGTTGTGGGCATTGGCGAAGAAAGTACCTTACGAGAGAAGCGCATAGAGCTTGAGCACATCTTAGCTGGGAAACTCTACGTAACCCAATCTTCCTTTGACCTGGTGGAGTTTCTCCACCCGGAAGTGTCGAAGGTCAATGCGCTGAAGGCTATCGCCGCGGATTTAGGTGTCGCGCCAGAGGAGATCGTGGCTATAGGGGATAACCACAACGACATCGGCATGCTTCGTTTCGCGGGACTCGGTGTCGCGATGGGCAACGCGCACGACGAGGTGAAAGCCGCCGCAGATTATGTGACACTGAGCAACGCCGATGAGGGTGTCGCCGCTGTGATTGAAAAACTCCTACGCAGGGCTTGAGATCAGGATCACCTGTAAATTTTAGCGGGTCAACCACGTGGTAACTATATGGCATGAGCTTGCCATAAGTTCTGCGTAGTTGAGGAGTCGATTTTTTATGTCAACCTCGAAGGTTGCGATTGTCATCCCCGCCTTGAATGAAGAAGCAGCTATCCGCCAGTTGCTGCCAGAAATTCCCTTAGATCTCGTGACATGGATTATTGTGGCCGATAACGGGAGCACCGACGGTACAGCCGCGGTTGCTCGCGCGCTGGGAGCGATAGTTGCCAGCGAACCAATGCGCGGCTATGGTCGCAATTGCCTGGCCGGTTTTAGGATGGCTTGCAAACTGGGAGTTGATATCGTTGTTTTTATGGATGGAGATGGCAGTGATGATCCTGCTGATCTGCCTATGATGCTGGCCCCCATTATTGGAGGCAGCGCTGACCTGGTCATTGGCTCGCGTGTCAGCAGTCGCGCTGAACGTGGAGCTGTTCCACCCCAGGCACGCCTGGGCAACTGGCTTGTCAGCCACTTGATCCACTTCCTGTATGGCGTGCGTCTCTCTGACATAGGATCGTTTCGTGTCTTGCGCTGTTCCACATTAGCGACTCTGGAAATGAACGAAATGAGCTTTGGTTGGCCGGTTGAGATGCTGGTGAAAGCCGCGCGAAAGCGGTATCATATCGTTGAATTGCCGATTCACTATCGCCATCGCAGCCATGGCCATTCTAAAGTTGCCGGTACAATCGTGGGCAGCGTCAAGGCAGCCTATTTTATGTTGCGCACAACATTGCGCTATTGCGGAGCGAGAGGTCAAACGCATGCCTGATACCGCCCTTGTCATCATAGCGCGCTACCCTGAGGCTGGAAAGACTAAAACACGCCTGGCACGCACGATTGGTCATGAGGAGGCAACTCGTCTCTACCAGGCATTTCTTACCGACCTGGCGCAGCGTTTTGCCGGTGGAGAATACCACCTACACTGGATATACACACCACCAGGGGTGGACTTTGCCGCTTTTGTAGCCAGGCTCACCCCATCGGGCGCCCACTCTATGCGCTGCTTCCCACAGGAGGGGACAGACCTGGGCACGCGGCTGCACGCGGCCTTTCAATGGACCCACGCACGAGATTTTCAGCGCACGATTCTCATTGGCTCGGACTCGCCACATATAAGCATGGCGACTATTGACAGAGCGCGAGCCGCACTGGATGAGGCAGATGTCGTCTTAGGACCTGCCGAAGATGGTGGCTATTATCTGATTGCCATGCGCAGACCATACGATGTCTTTACTGGCATTCCCATGAGTACCAGTGCAGTGATGCGGATGACGATTGAACTGGCTGAGAGCCAGGGTTTGACCGTTCGTTTACTGGAGCCGCTACTCGATATAGATGAATTACCCGACCTGCTACGGTTGGCGCAGTTGCTGGAGGCAGACTGCTCCCTGGCACCCACTACTGCCGCTCACCTTGCTATACGAAGGAGACTGCATGACCACAACATCCATAGTTACTCTGCCACGTTCAATCTACATCGAGCCGACGAGTCGCTGTAACGAGCTCTGCCAGCAGTGTCCACGCACACTGCTTTCACGAGAGGATGATCGTGATCTCAGTTTTGAGAACTTTCGCTTGATTGTAGACCAGTTTCCCGTGTTGGAGCGCGTGGTACTGCATGGTTTAGGTGAGCCGCTGCTCAATAAAGACCTGCCGCGCATGATCAGCTATCTCAAGGAGCGGGGAACTTACGTGCTCTTTAACTCCAACGGCATCCTCCTCAATGCTAAACGAGGTCAGGCCTTGATTGACGCGGGCCTTGACGAATACCGCCTGTCGATGGATGGGGCTTCGCGCGAAACGTATGCTACTGTGCGCGGCGTGGATGCCTTCGATAAAGTCTGGCGCAATATCAAGGCTTTTTTAGCGTTACAGCAGGAGCAGCGCGCCAGCAAACCCGCTGTATCATTGTGGTTTACGGCCATGCGAGAGAATCTGCACGAACTCCCCGGCCTGATTGATTTAGCCAGCGAGCATGGCGTACGTGAAATCTACCTGCAGCGCCTCGTCTATTTTGAGGAAGGCATGGCACAATCGCAGCAGGCATTGTTCCGCCGCGCGACCCGCGAAGAATTAACGCTCGTCAGACGCTGCGAACAGATCTGCCAGGAACGAGGAATTACCTTTAGAGCCGCTGGTTCGGCCACTCCGTCAGAGAGTATCGTGCGAGATATTGGGGAGAGACCCTGGTCGGGCTGCCAACGACCCTACACGCTCACCTATATTACGTCCAGTGGTAATGTGCTCTCCTGTTGTTTCGCGCCTTTCGGGCACAAAAGCGCCAGGGAGTACAGGGAAGAGCGCGTGCTGGGCAATGTCTTCCAGGAATCACTCGCGCAAATATGGCAAGGAGAGCGCTACGAGGCATTCCGGCGTGCCTTTGAGAGCGATCACCCGGCACGCCACTGCGCGCAATGCGGCACGAATTGGAGCTATTAGGGGAAAGCGGATGCTATATTATGGCAGACTGGTTACCCATTCTTTCAAAACAGTTACTAACTCTTCGGGTTCTTCCATGAAAACCATGTGGCCTGAATGTTCGAAAATGTGCAGCCGGGCGTTGGGAATGCCCCGCGCCATCTCCTCTGCCCCCAGCATCGGCGTCACCCAGTCATAGCGACCCTGGAGGACAAGCGCGGGCACCTTTATTTCCGCCAGGTGAGGACGCAGATCATATTCTTTGCTCAGCGTCCCCATCATGTAGGACGCGATATCCATGTTTAACAATGGATTGCTATACATCTCCCTCAGAGCTTCTTCCTTGAAGTTCTGGTGCCAGTACAGCGGCATAATCTCCAGCTCGAAGCGCTTCAACTCGGCCTCGGTGGCAACACCCGTCTCCTCTCGATGGGCGATCTCGCGCAATTCTTTGCCGCGCTCGCCGCCCACCAGTTGTTCCAGAGCATCCAGATCATAGCCTCCCGTCCAGGCAGGGGAGGTGTCAAAGAGGACAATGCCAGAGGTGAAGTCTGGGTAGCGGGTGGCAATGCGAAGAGCAACAAAACCTCCGAATGACTGTCCAAGCACGATGGGATGTTCAATAGCGAGCGTTTTGCAGAGGGTGACGATATCATCAGCCATGATACCAAGCTGGTAGTATTCGTGAGTATGGCGCGCTGAGCGGCCACAACCACGCTCATCAACGTAGACAAGTTGGGCCACTTCACCGACGGGATCGAGCCACGGGCGAAGATAGGTGTGGTCAAAGCCTGGGCCGCCGTGCAATATAATCATTGTGGGCTTCTGGCGAAAATTCTCCGCCGGCTCCAGGCTACTGCCAACGACATCAAAAAAAAGTTCCGTACCATTCACGCTCAGTTTCATATGGACTTTTCCTTGCTCCCTTTGAATTTTTCAACACTCATTCCAACTTCGCCCTGCCGGTCGATTAGCCAACAGTATGGGCTGGATCCTCGGGTAGATCTATACGCAATGAGTCTGGTTCTGCCTCGTACAGTATATCACCTCTCCGTTCAGGCTCTACTGGCTCAGGAGCAGGAGATGAACGAGCGAGAACCGGCGCTTGAGGTCACCATTTCTCACTCCTTCATCTCTCTTAATGAGCTGGAATGTTGCTAGCTTTCCTTGCTCTCTTGTGGGGCAGCGTCTTCAGGCTGCCAGTTCTGTGTGGCCATTATCATAGGCCCGTTTGCGTCCCCACCGGAATCTAAGTTCGACCATAAGGTCTGCTGCAGAGCAGTAGAGAGAATAGTCTGGCGCAGGTTGTCGGTGCCGTTTGGTTGAACCTCAAGCACCCGCGCTGCCAGGGCACTGATTATTGGGGCGGCAAATGACGTTCCCGTCCAGTAGGCCCAGGCGTTTGAAGCAGGAACCTGGTACGTCGGGTAATCCGCTGAAGACGATGGCGCTGATTGCATTGCGCCCATCCAGAGTGCTGGATACGAACCCTTAGTATAGACGCCACATAGCGCATCGGGAGGCATCTCTACCGTTACTGGTGTGGTCGTATCCTTTGGAGGTGCCGGCGGTATGGGAGAGGGAGTTTCCCCGGCATAGGTAGCGATACCATTGGGACCAGGGTAATTGCTGTACGAGGAAGCGTCTCCATACTGGTTGACAGCGCCCACGGGGATGACCTGGGCAATGTTGTAATCCTTATCATTGGCAAAGTTGGCAGGATAACGCGGCTGATAGCGCACGCCGGAAGGGTTCATTTGGATATCGCGAGGATCAGAGTCGTTACCGGCAGAAGCCACAAAGACAACTTTATTACCCATGCTCTGGATAAGGGTACTCAAGGTCCCCAATGAATCCTTCATAATGTAGCCATCCGGTGTCACTCCATGCGGCATACAATTGCCCGGAGGCAGCACTACCAGGCTCAGGTTAATCACAACGGGCCTCTGGTACAGGTCTCCATCTTTCCCCATACGTGCCTGTATACTCTTTAGCGCATCCATTAATGTACTTAAAGTACCCACGCCATAGTCATTGAGCACGCGAATACACTCGATGTTCGCGTCAGGAGCCAGGTCGCGTACGATGCCAGCGATGCTCAAGCCATGGTCAGCCATGGGAAATCCCACTAATTGTCCATAGACGTCCTTACCCGTCACAGCCGACTGAGATGGGCCAGGCACCTCAGCATTAAACGAGTAGTTGAGGTTGATAGCAGGAGATGTGGCATGGTAAGGTTTCTCGCTCACCATACCATTCGTCATAGCGCGCAAGAGCGTGTTTTTATCGCCTGCATTCTCAGCCGCGGTCGAGATTGTATCAACCGTTGGGAGCGTATCCAGGATGAACACCTTCACACCCTTACCTGTCGCGCTCTGCAACGAAGGATCGAAGAGGCCTTGCAACGCAATCTTCCACTGTCCAAGAGGGGTGAAGGGGGTGGAGGGATCGACTGGAATAGGAGGGCTGACGGGACAACCATGCGTCTGATAATCGTTGCCAGTCCAGAACCAGTTTGGAATGGCATTACCCGCGGGAATGTCCGCCTGTTGGAAGGCTTCTGGGTTATTATGGAGATAGTCAATGAGATCCAATGTATGATCCATCGCGCTATCGCTGCCCATACCACTGCTCCCACCATCTCCCTGCATTGCCGCCATGTTGGGCATTGAAGCCATTCCACTCGGGAGAAGGATATCGTAGAAGATAACTGCATCAAACATTTCTTCTGTATCAATTGCACGTCGCGGCGAGGGAAACAGGAACACGCCATCTAAATTTGTGTCGTCACGCATCACCTTTTGCCCGTCCGCCTGAGGCATGGGTGATGAAACGATGCGTCGGATGGTGTAAAGGTCTTCGAAGTCAACTTTATTCAGTTTTTTCAGTTTTTCTGGAGGATTGCCCTCACTGGCAGCGTGGATTTCAGACTGCGAAAAGGCTGATGGAAACCTGATAGCAACCTGGTTTTTACACCAGAATAATAGTTCCGATTGGCCCATATTCATGCTCATGGTTTTTGCCTCCTTGCCTTCCCAATGTACATAGCCATCAGGAAGGGTATACTTTTGACGTAAATGTTCTGACCTTGAGACGTTTAGAGGTCACTTTTTTATCGATTCGGTTTCACGGGTAAAAGATTGCTGCTGCGTTCCCTTGTACCGCAAAGATCCAACGTTGCCAACGAGACGAAATGCGGCCCAGAAGTAGGGGTGAGAGGAGGTTGATGCTGTTCGTTGAATGAAAGAACATTGCGCAGAGCGCAGAGCTTCGACTTTACTTTCTCCACGGAGCAGGTTTTGATAGAAAAGCTGCATCAGTTCATTGGTCGCCGCATCTTCCACGGGCCAGAGGCTCATTACCAGTGTGTTCGCTCCGGCAGCTAAGAAAGCGCGGCCCAGCCCCAACTGTTCATCCCCACCGCCGCTCAAAGCCAGCCCGGTTTCGCAGCCGCTCAAGGTAACCAGTTCGCAGCCCTTCAGATTCAGGCTGAAGGCATCCATTGCCGTGAAGCGCCCATCCGCCAGCAACACGGAGGAGAAATTGGGAGCATCCAGCCTGCTATGACCGTGTGTCGCGAGGTGGATGATGGGGCTGCCAGGCGCCACTTCAATAAGCCTGGCAATCGTGGCATCATCTTCAAGATAGCAACGGCCATCCAGGAGAGTTGCGAGGGTTTTTGCCTCTTCCAGGGCACGCTGGAGGTGCCCATGACCTGAGTAACCAAAAACCAGTGGCATCTGTGAGGTTCCAGCAGAGGCATGCCCTATAGTGATATTGAGTAGACTGCTTGCAGGCAGATAGCTTACCTGAAAATCTTCGATCAGGAAGCGCGAGCCATCATAGAGGGCATGAAACGGCAATTGATGCAATGGTCCATAGGGAATGATCGTGAGTGAGCCATGTGATGAAGGTAAGAGAGATGCTATAGGGGCAATCAAAAGCTGATAGAGCTTGTTCAACATATGCCGGCTGGCCGCTTGTGGTGGTTGATGTGGATCAGGCCAGCCACTTATTTGTAGATGAGCATGGAGTAGGGGTAAAAGGCGCTTCAATTGCTGCCCGCCATCGGGAATCTCGTGGGTGAGAATCTGCTCTTTTGTGACCGCGAAAATGACAAGTTTCCCTTTATAGAGAAAGTAAGCAAGCAGAATTTGATTGGATAGAAGGTGCTGACGTAGTTCCATAACATTTAGATATGTTCCAATACTCTTCTTTCGCTTCTTCTCGTGAGTTGTGGGCCGGGTAGTTGCGCGATGAAGGTACAAACGCTCGAATAGTTCGCTCAGCTTCACTTCACATCGTTGCAGTTCGGCCTGAATAACCTCTCGCTCAACACTGGGAGACACGGAGGTATCTACCTGTGTAAGCAGAACACTATAATCGCGGTATCTTTCTTGCCACACATGGAGCTCATGTTGTATCCGCAGAATCATCGCGCTATTTGCTTGCGCTTCCGAGGAAGAAAGGATATTTCCGCCTGGGATCTCCCTTTCACCGGCCGATGTTCTTGTGATGTTCAGGTACTGGCGCAGTGCCATTGAGCGCGCCCTCTCGAGGTAGCTGAAGGCAAGTTCGGTCTGTCCTTGCTGGAGACAAAACACGATCATGTCTTCATATACCTTCCATGCCGTACGCAGGAAAGAGGGAGAAAGATCAAACAGCAAGTCATTCAGGATGCGCTCAATTTGGGCAATAGCGGCACCGAAGTGCCATATCGCCTTCGTTGTGTCTCCTTGCAGAGCAAAGAGCCGTCCCAGGAGGTACTGGCTTTTATAGACCTCTTCTTGTAAATAATGCCGACGGGACTGCAAGGCAACCTGCTTACAAAGCGCTATGGCTTCCTGCAGGATGGCCGCTTGTTGTTCCATTGCTTGTTTTAACCCGGCTTGTTCTATTAGAGCACCAGTCATTACCAGGGAGGCACGGATTGAGCGCGCCACCAGGCCTTGAGTCTCAAAATACACCTTAATGCGATAGGCTTCATCATATGCTTTAGCGAAAGATCCCATTTCTAGCAGAAGTTCGGTCCGCTGTAATTTGGTAGCAGATAAATGGTGTTCGAATTTTCCACTCTCAAAGAGTTCCTCTGCTTCATTGAGAGCACTTAGAGCTTCTTCAAGGCGGCCAGATGTAACGAGTATATTTGCATATTCTCGCAGCACGTTACTGGCTTGTAGCGATGAACCAAGCAGTTGCCGATAGGTTTCGACAGCCTCATTTGCCACCTGACAAGCCTCGTCTACCCTATCCAATTTGATCAGGGCGTTTGCCATCAATATCTTTAGTTCGGCTAACAACTTCGGGTTGTCAACATCGTTCTCCAGTAAAATATCTTTAGCATGATAGTAGCGACGTAATGCCGAGCCATAGTAACCTTGAGCATAATCGAAATTAGCCAGGTTTATCTCTGCGTTAACAACCATACTCGTTTCTGCGAGAGCAACAAAGCTAGCCTGGGCCTCTAATTCGAGTTGATAAGCCTTTTCAAACTCACCAAGCCAGGAAAGATTTATCGCTTGACTCTCTTTTGCCATTGCTATAGCGCGCTCAATGTAGGCCTGGCTTTGATCTGTCAGGGTAGGAAAGATTGTTAGCATCCTTTCGTAGAGTATGTTTGCATCTTGAAATCGCCCCACTTGTGAAAAGATCCAGGCTGTATTGTGATCAATGATACAAACCCAATATGGTTCTTCTTGCAGTAAAAAAATGTCACGTGCACGTGTAGCCTCCTGTAAAGCCTCATCGACACGACCCAACGATGTGGCAGCGACAATCCAGCTGATGCGAGTACGCGCCCAGTTTCCTGCATCTTCAAGTTGAAGAAACTCTTCTCCGGCAATATCCAGGCTATCCAGCGCAGCCTGAAAATGTCTAATCTGGACTAGAGCATCCCCTTTGGCCTTGAGGCCAAGGGCATGACTTGAGAGGTGTTGAGTGTATTCACCGAAGAAAATGAGTAGCTCGGCCAGCTTCAGCGAGAGAAAGGGGGTGTAAAGTTGAGCGAGAGCCTCGTCCGCAAGTAAGGTGCCTATGGCGGCATGATCTGCTAGCTCTTCGAGATGTGATTGGATGTATGCGCGGCCTTCTTCCAGGCTGGATTCGCGCAGGCGCTGTAAAAATAGAGTGTTGTCCATGCTCAGTGGGTAGCCCTTCCAGTGTCCAACTCATCTTCAAAATAGATAGAAGCAGATAGGAGTGAGTAGTTGCGAAAATACATATCCCACAGCTGGACAGCCAAACGGAATGCCCTTAACCGTGGTCGATGGTGAGACCTTCGATAACCACCTCCTGGTCGAGTAAGTGTAAGATCATGACGTAGTCCCCAGCTGGTATGGATTCAAAGAAAATGTTGCCAACTTCGTCGATGGTTGTTGAGAAGAGAGGTGAGACAGCCCTGTCGGTTTCCTGTCCTTCGCTACTTCCCTCAACTGCTGAAGCCGGCGCGGCGTA
Organism: uncultured Ktedonobacteraceae bacterium; assembly: GCA_955652655.1. GTDB lineage: Bacteria > Chloroflexota > Ktedonobacteria > Ktedonobacterales > Ktedonobacteraceae > UBA11361. The sequence goes on from CATPCK010000673.1 coordinate 10,247, forward strand.
AAGTTCTACCGTCATTCCCTCAAAAGCATTCAATGTTTTTACCGGGTCGCTGCTGGTAATGATGCCAAGCAACATGATCTCCCCGTTGTCAGCACGCGAGAGATGGAGCGAGAGATCGTTTGATTCGGCGCGATACTGGCGTGGCCAGCCCGTGGTCGGTTTGTTTTCGCGCAGCACAGGCTGCGCCTGCTGGACAACTAGATTGGCAAAGATGCGCCGTACAGCGTTGCGCAGCGAGAAGCCGCCGATAGGATAGAGGTCATAGTTTGCCTGTTCGCGGCGTATCTCCACAACTTCGTCGGCGCAGAGCGGGCAGTCCAGGAGGTGATTGGCGATGTTGGTACGCCCCTCGATAGATAGGCCACCCAGGCAATAATAGTTCAGGTTGACCGCGCTCGGACAGAGGCTGCGATACAAATGTGAAAGCATGCGCGCATTTGTGTCTTTATAGTCGGCAAGCCGCTGTTGACAGATGGGGCAGTGCTCCAGGTGTTCTTGCTCCTCTTCTGGCAGTGTGTCCTCGTCATAAGCAAGGCCCATGAGCTCCTCATTACTGGGAGCCAGCGCGTGTAAATGATCTGTCATGTGATCAGCCCTCCTCGTCACTCAGTATGCGGCGCAAGTGATCGCGGTTACGTCGTAGGCGTTCGACGATGTTGTGATTCAGATGATACACTTCTTTGATATCGTCAAATTCCTGTGGGCAACGCATCACAATTTCTCTTGGCTTGAGACCGCAATAATAGAGGAGATAGGCGGCGCGCTGCTCGCGCTGATCGGTAAGCAGGTTCTGTATACCCTGCCAAATGGCAGATCCATCGAGAGAATCCTCTATCAAGGGTTCTTCGGAGGAACCCGACTCTGGTATTGGCACTTCTTTTGAGCGCAAATGAGAACGCAGAGTATCTGTCAGTATACCGTTCAGGGTGGCATGCAAATAGCTTAAGGCCGAATTTAAACTAGTAAACTCCAGGTGTTGATCACGCACGGCATACCAGAAGCGCGAGAAGGTCTGAGCGATATAGTTCTCTTCTGAGTCACGCAGCAGCGCCACGTCCTTGCTGGCATGACTGTGCAGCCAGATGCGCACGGTCTCGCCGAAGCGCTGCTGTAAGACCGACCAGGCCTGATCAACGTGCTGTATAATGGCTCGGCGGAAGATCTCCAGGCAATAGCGATCGTCGTATGGCTCTTTCCGACGATGCAGTTTCATCTCGTCGGAACAGCGATCAGCAAGCAGCGAGAGGTTCATCTGGCTGAGTGCTTCATCCATTCTGATACCCATTGCTCTTGAATGCTTCCCCTTTCAGTAAAACTACGATACTGTTTTGCGTGCGAATGTAGCCCTTGAATACTTCAGTATTATTAAGAGAGACGTTTCAGACCTTGTTTTTTTCGCTCTCTCGTTCTGATAGTACACACTATACGCGGTGCGAATATTCTGTACAGGGAAGTAGGCCAATACCTTTAATGTGATTGGAATGAGGAAAAAAAATATTAATATGCAGTACAATTACCTATAGCCTCATTTGAAGCATAACCTATCAGGGAAGGTAATGTCAAGGCAAGAAAAGCGGATATAAAAGATCTATTTAACATCTATGCACGTTTTTCTGCATCCTCATCGCTTCGCTCTTCGCGCAGGTTTTTTTGTAGCGTTGTGGGT
>CATPCK010000674.1 GCA_955652655.1 uncultured Ktedonobacteraceae bacterium
GCAGCAGTTGCGCTCTCAACATAAAGATGCTAAAATATATCCTAGTGAATTAGTCGGATTAATCGGAACGCTTGAATTGGCTTTTCAGATGTGATACATCACTCACCTTGCAACATGGCGAACAAGAAAGAAGGGCGAGGCAAGGGTCATGAATTTAGGTATATCTACAAAAGGCGAATATGGCGTGCGGATCATGGTCGATCTCGCCCGGCATTATGGTGAACACCCCCGCTCCCTCACCGATATTTCCCAGGCAGAATTACTGCCACTGGCATACCTGGAACAGCTGGTGAAGATGTTACGCGAGTCCAATCCTCCCCTTGTTATCAGCACGCGCGGTGCGCATGGCGGCTACCGCCTCAGCCGTAGCCCCGAAAAGATCTCAATGGGTGAGATTGTACGCGTCCTCGAAGGACCTATCGCGCCGATGATCTGCGCCACCGAGGGCGAGATGACACAAATATGTGGCTTCCTCGACTCGTGCAAAACCAGGTCCCTCTGGGCAACATTGCGTGACGTTGTTGCTCGCACGCTCGATAGTATGACGTTAGCCGACCTGGTCGCGGGTTCGCCCGAACTAGAGCGGGCAGGAGCGGCAGCGCCACCAGCCAGCCACTTTATTGCCCTTTCAGATATTAGAGCAATGCCTTTCGCCTCGCCTGAGCGAAACTCAACGCATTAGCATCGTCAGCGTCGTTGGCAAGGCGCATTACCATTATCAGGTAGTGTCGAACCCCGGTTTCGCCCTACCATTAAAATAGCGAACCTTGTGAGGTTCGCCCCTTATCTTATAGGAGGTCATGTTTCGTAAATGGGATCAGAACTAATTATAAAAAACCTTCATGCGAATATTGAAGGCAAAGCAATCTTACGTGGTGTTGACCTGGTGGTGAAACAGGGTGAAGTTCATGCATTGATGGGACCCAATGGCTCTGGAAAAAGTACCCTCGCCAATGTTATTATGGGCAACCCAAAATATGAAGTGACCGAGGGAGAAATCTGGTTTAAGGGAGAGAACATCATGGAATATTCTCCCGATCGCCGCGCGCGCATGCGTCTCTTTCTGGCCTTCCAATATCCTATGTCTATCCCAGGTGTGAGCGTAGCGAACTTCCTGCGCCGCTCGCTGGAGGCTGTGCGCGAAGGGAACAAACCCCTCGAAGAGGGTGAAAATCCCAGCGGCAAAATGGCCAAACGCAAGAGCATTCCGCCTAGAGAATTCCGTAATCTCCTCCAGGAGAAGATGCGCCTGCTCAAAGTAGATAACAGCTTTATCAATCGCGCTATTAACGATGGCTTCTCAGGTGGCGAGAAAAAGCGCGCCGAGATTCTTCAGATGGCCCTGCTCGAGCCAGAAATCGCGCTGATGGACGAGACCGATTCCGGCCTGGATATCGACGCCCTCAAGATCGTATCGGAGAGCGTGAACGCCCTGACCGGGCCAAACCTGGGCATCCTGCTCATCACCCACTACCAGCGCATACTGAACTATATCACCCCCGACTTTGTGCATGTCATGTTCAATGGCCGCGTCGTCAAGTCTGGTGGGAAAGAACTGGCATTTGAGCTGGAGGATAAGGGCTACGAGTGGCTCAGACCGGCCGAAGAAGAGAACGAGGTGAGCGTCAATGGCTAACACCTTAGCTCGGGGCTTGTCCCGTGACGCGGTGGAAGAACTGTCGCGCAAGAAGGGAGAGCCCACATGGATGCTCCAAAAGCGCCTCCATGCCTGGGATGTCTCTGAGAGCACTGCGGCACCGCTCGGACGCCGTGGCGACCTGGGCACATTTCGGGCCATGGCGAATTTCAAATATCAGGAAGTCAGCCCCTATATCCCGGCCGACGGCAGCGGTACACTCCCAGCCGTCATCCAGCAATCCTTGCAGGATGCTCTCGTCAATGAGCGCGCGGGACACGTAGTGCAGCGCAATGCCTCGGTCGTACATGCCGAACTCGACGAGGAGCTGAAGCGCCAGGGCGTCATCCTGACGGACCTGGATACCGCCGTTCGTGAATATCCAGAACTTGTGCAGCAGTACTTTATGACGAAGTGCGTGCCGGTCGAGAGCAATAAGTACACTGCTCTCCACGCGGCCTTCTGGAGTGGTGGTATCTTCCTCTACATTCCAAAGGGCGTGGAGATCGAGCAACCGATCCTCTCGCAGATCTGGATTGATTCGCCTGCATCGGCCAACTTTGTGCATACACTGATCATCGCCGAGGAGCAGAGCAGCGTGCGTTTCGTCGCCGAATACAACTCGGCCTTCGAAGATGAGCAACCCTCGATCTTGAACGACGTCGTCGAGGTGTACGCGAAGAACGAGGCTCGTGTTGAGTTCAGCAACATGCAGGATCTGGGCTTGAATGTCTGGAACGTTACCAACAAGAATGCTATCCACGAGAAGGACGCCAGCGTCACCTGGGTCATGGCTGATCTTGGCAGTAAGGTCACGCTGGCGAACATTGGCGCGACCATGAGTGGCAATGGCAGCGTTGCCGAGCTGGTCGGCGTATTCTTCACGGACCACGATCAGCGCCTCACTATGAATACCCTGTCGGATCACGCAGCTCTCGCGACGAATGCCGAGACGCTGGTGAAAGGCGTACTGGCGGGCCGATCGCGCGTCGAGTTCGAAGGCATGATTCGTGTCCGGCCTGGGGCCCAGCAGACAGCATCCTTCCTTTCGGACCATACCTTGCTGCTGAGCAGCGAGTGCCGGTCTGAATCAATTCCAAGCCTGGAGATCGGGGCCAACGAGGTGAGCGCTAGCCATGGCGCGACCACTGGTCAGATCGACGAGGAGCAGCTCTTCTACCTGATGGTACGCGGCATTCGTCGAGAAGAGGCTGAGCGCATCATCGTGCAGGGTTTCTTCGAGCCCGTGCTGCAACGCGTGCCCCTGGAAAACCTGCGCGCGCGCCTACGGCGCAGTATCGTACATCGCATGAGTGGCGCAGACGATACCGAAGCCGACAGCTGGGTCGACGCCCAGGAGCGCTGGGAGATCGAAGGCGTGGATGAACATGCCATCAGCCTCGATGGTACCAAGCCCGAAGAAGAAATTAAGCTAACCGAGTATTACTAAAATATATGAGACACCCCGAATTTTTTTTGATAAAGGGCTCTTAGGGGAAGGATCGTCAAACTCGTAGGGGGGGGGA
>CATPCK010000675.1 GCA_955652655.1 uncultured Ktedonobacteraceae bacterium
CCATCACCGAAGAGAATCAGCACCATTGTGCCGAAGAATTCTCCAATCATTTCACCTAAAGTGCCCGAGAGTGCAGAAGGTCTGTCTACAGCTTGACTTGCCATGGATGCTCACTCCATTTCTGTAGTTGAAGGAACGGCGGCGAACACACCTGGTTGCCGCTCCAAATACGCCTATAAAGGGTATGCACTACAATTGTGTATGTAGGAGTGCAAAGCTCACTGCCCCCTTGTTCTTCCCTTCCTTCGTTTCGAGAGCAATGATGTTGATTGCACTCCCACACCGATCAGTATTACGCCTGTTCCCAGTGCATTGAACGCTCGACGGCTCGCTTCCAATCAGCATAAAGCTTTTCTCGTTGATCGGCGCTCATTTTAGGCTCAAAGGTGCGATCAATGGCCCAATGCTCAGCTACTTCTTCCTGGCTGCTCCAAAAGCCAGTTGCCAGGCCAGCAAGGTAGGCAGCTCCCAGGGCGGTCGTCTCAGCAACCTTTGGCCGCTGCACCGGCACTCCCAGAATATCAGCCTGGGCTTGCATGAGCAAGTTATTGACTACTGCTCCACCATCGACGCGCAGAGTCGTCATATGAACGCCACTATCAGCAGTCATCGCCTCCTGCACATCGCGGGTCTGATAGCACATAGATTCAAGGGTAGCACGAGCAATATTGCCAGCAGTTGAACCTCGCGTCAGACCAACGATGGTGCCGCGAGCATAGGAATCCCAGTAGGGAGCGCCCAGGCCGACAAAGGCAGGTACGAAGTAGACGCCGCCGTTATCAGGAACCGAACTTGCCAATGTCTCAACTTCATTACTGTTTTTGATGACACCGAGGCTGTCACGCAACCACTGGACTGCCGCGCCAGTGATGAAGATACTGCCTTCCAGGCAATAGATGGTTTGTCCACCTATACCCCAGCCGATGGTAGTAAGGAGACCATTTTGCGAGGGAACACCTCTGGTACCCGTGTTTATGAGCATAAAATTGCCCGTGCCGAAAGTGTTCTTAGACATACCTACTTCATAACATGCCTGTCCAAAAGTAGCAGCCTGCTGATCTCCCGCATCGCCTGCCATTTTAATGGCCCCGCCGAAAAACTCGGGGTCAGTTTCTCCAAAGACACCGCTGGAAGGCATCACAGTCGGCAGCATAGATCGAGGCACACCTAATTCATTCAGGATAACGTCGTCCCATTTGCCTTCATAGATGTTGTACATGAGGGTGCGCGAGGCATTGGAGGGATCCGTTGCATGGACACGCCCTTTAGAGAGACGCCACATTAAAAAGGTGTCTACATTTCCGAAGAGCAATTCACCGCGATCTGCCTTCCCTCGTGCCCCAGAAACGTTGTCGAGGATCCACTTGACCTTGGTCCCTGAGAAATAGGCATCTGTCACCAGGCCAGTACGATTACGAATCTCCTTGTCGAATCCTTTTGCCTTCAAAGCATCGCAAATAGGAACTGTTAGACGACTCTGCCAGACAATGGCGTTGAATACTGGTTTCCCCGTGGCTTTTTCCCAGACTATCGCCGTTTCACGTTGATTCGTGATGCCTATGGCAGCAATATCGGAGACCGAGGCTCCAGCTTTTTTCATGGCCTCCTGAGCCACTGTGAGTTGGCTCGACCAGATCGCTTCTGGATCATGTTCGACCAACCCTGGAGATGGATAAATTTGTGGAAACTCTTGCTGTGCTGAACTCACAATCGCGCCATTATGATCGAAGACGATCGCGCGCGAACTGGTAGTGCCCTGATCAAGGGCAAGCACGTACTTCGCCATGGTTAACCTTCTTTCTTTTGGGTACAATTCTCTGCGCCCATACAAAACGACAACGTATCGATTTGGCGTAGGCATCCATGCCTGGCTGGCAACGAAACAAAGAAAAATATCTCTACACAGACATCGCTGGCTGTGAAAGGAGAAACAACACAGAAGGCTATTTGCTAGTAATCTTCTTCCACCTGCATACGCGCGTAACCTGTCATAACCAGAGTTCAGGCCGGCTAACTGCAACGCCTATCGCACCGGACTGCAGCACCGACTGTACCTGTTTAGGCGTATGGATCAGGCCAGAGGCAATAAAAGGTAATGGGAACAGTTCTTTATTTTGTGCAGTAATATAAGGAGTAACTAAACCGGGAGAAATATTGAGCGCATCGACGTAGTGGGTATCCACCGATTCTAAGGCCATCTCCAACCCTGTCGAGTCCACCGTAAAGATGCGCTGAATGGTCTCTAATCCGAAATCTCTGCCCAGTGACAGGATGCGAGGATGGTTAGAAATAATGCCGCTCACTTGCAAATATTCAGCGAGATAGCGCAAGCCGGCAGCATCAGCATGAATGCCATCAATATGATCAATATTGACATACACCGAGAGCGAGCGCTCATGGGCCTCGCTAAGCAATGTCGTGAAATCGAGTAGATTACAGTGTCTTAATAAGACGGAGTTGACATGTTTGGAGTCAAAAACCTGTGTGAATTGCACACGGCTTTCTACAATAGGTATGATCTTGCACTGCGACGTAATACTGAGCAGTGACCTCCTGGACTGGATAATCATGCTGCACCTCTGGCTCTAGGAGTAAAAAAACAACAAAGCCCTAAGCCTTATTAACAGGTCGGCTCAGGACTTATCATTTCACTGTCCTTAAACGCCTATGCAGTTGTCCATACAGGTCTCTGGTAACTTTGCAGTGCTTTCCTCTCTCACAGGATACATAGTTCACGAGTCACACTGTAGATGTCTTACCAGGTACCGCAGCCGCTAACTATACATTAGTGTTGAGTTAGCATATAATGATAATACTCGACTGAATGGCTACTTGTCAAGTACCGTCAGCTTAGTTAGCGTTACCCAGGTGGCATGGAGCTTATCCTCCCAGTGGAAGAAAATGATCAAACAAGAGTTTTTACGTTTAGCTCGCCAGTATCCAGTGGCAGCAGCAATAAAATCAGATGAAGATATGCAGGTTGCTTTAGAATCCGATGCGCTGCTGCTGTTTTTACTCAAAGGAGATGCCTTCCAGTTGGCCCCTTTCGTAACACATGCCCATCAACTCGGGAAAGGAGTCGTCGTACATATCGACCTGGTGAGCGGAGTAGGCAAAGATCGCGCTGGCATTCAATATCTACGCCAAATGGGAGTTGATGCGATCATAACAAGCCGCTCTCAGCTCGTTTCAGCCGCGAGAGCAGAGGGATTGACCACGATCCAACGCCTCCTTTTGTTGGACGATTCAGCCCTGGATACCGGCGTAAGATCGATTGCACGTGCCGCTCCTGATATCGTAGAGATTCTCCCTGGTATTATCTTTCCAGAGATAGCCCAAACGCTACAACGATTGTTGTCCGGCCCTTTTATTGCTGGTGGTTTTATTCGTACAGCTGCTGACGTAGCACGAGTTCTGGCCTCCGGATGTATTCTGAGTAGTAGTAGCACATACTCACTTTGGCATCGCAGATCAAAAGAATAAGGAGAAATACTCGCATGCAAAACGTTCCAAATATACTTAGTTTAAGCCGTATTTTGGCAACTATCGTAATATTCGTGCTGGTGTTGATAAATACTCCCTGGGCGTTTCTTGTCGCAACAATACTCTTTATCCTTGGCTCAGGAACGGATTTTCTTGATGGCTATTTAGCGCGGCGCTACAAGTTGGTTTCACCGTTAGGTGTTTTCTTAGACCTGACCGCTGATAAAATTTTTGTCGCGGCCGTTCTGATTGCCCTGATCCAGGTTGGTCTTGTGCCTGCATGGATCGTAGCCGTTATTATAGCTCGTGAGTTTCTCGTGACCGGTTTGCGTTCAATGGCATCTGCAAAAGGGAAAGTGATCCCAGCAGGCAAATGGGGCAAACAGAAAACACTGATAACCATGGTCGCTATGAGTGCCTTATTGCTGGCAAAAGGCCTGGGGGCGCATCAACTCTCTCTCTTCCCACCGATGTTAAACTTTAACAGCGCGACTGTGAATTTCCCTGAAATCTTGCTGCTACTTGCCGATGCTGGCCTGGTTCTTGCGGCACTATGGACGGTGCTTTCGGGAGCGGAATATATGATTAGTGCCCTGCCCCTTTTCCAAAAGGAACGGGAGGCCAATCCGTTAAATGCGTAGCGATGATACAGCTATTATGCCTGTATATTCGAAGAAGGGTTAGCGGGAGAAGAGGCAGGTTTCTCTTCGACCTGCACCTTCTGTCCAATCTTCCGTTCAGTTCCTGAAAGCAAGCGACCAATGTTATCATAATGAAAAATAATCACCAATGCCGGGGCAATTACCAAAAAGAGTAAATCCGGGAAAGTTACGTGTATAAAAAACGATGGGACGGCCAGGTCTACGAAGAAAAAGATCAGACCGGAGACAAGGGCAGCAAGGCTTCCAAGCACAGAACCCAGAGAGACGTAGCGCGTGGTTGCGATAGTGACAAAAATAACAACCACAGAAATCAGGAAAATGAAGGGAGAAATAACTAGTAGCGCCCCTCCACCGGTGAGGACTCCACGACCGCCCTTGAAGCCAATAAAAATAGGGAAACAATGTCCCAGTAATGTTGCCACACCTGCTATGGCTGGTCCCCAACCACCAGCATTCAAGAATGGGACAAGCACAGCGAGTAACGTAGGTCCCACGCCTTTTGAAAGATCAAAAAGAAATACCACTGCCGCGGGTCCTCTGCCAAGCGTGCGTAGAACATTCGTGGCACCTATTTTATGACTGCCATAGTCACGAATATCAAAATCTCGGCCACGGAGCAATTTCCCCATCCAATACCCGGCAGGAATTGAGCCCCACAGGTAGGCGATGACCGCCACCAGGAAAAGCTGACCTAAAATAATAGGCATGATAGCCTCCTCATATGTTGAAGCTTTGTTATGGTAAAACCGCTTTCCCACCTATTATAGTTAGATTTCAACCAAAAAGCTAGCACGAAAGGAGTATTCACAAGAGCCAGTTTGTGCCACCACGCCAGATGATGTTGTCAATAAAATGTACTTTTCCAATGTGCGCGGCAATCATGAACATTGTTCCAGGTAGTATTGTATCCACAGCGCTCAAGGTATCTGAGTGACAAACTTTCACGTAATCCAGGTTTACCACAGGTTCAGTTACCACCAGGTCTATCATCGCTTTCTCAATTTCAGCGGGATTGCGCACATTCCCGTCAACAAGCGCCTTTCCTGCAAGCAGCGCACGATAAAGAACTCTCGCTGCCCGACGTTCAAGTTGCGTCAAAAAGTGGTTACGACTTCCCAGAGCCAGTCCGTCGCTCTCACGAACCGTTGGCAAAATACGGAGGCCCACATCTATGTTCAAATCACGGACAACCTGACGAACAATAGCTATCTGTTGGGCGTTTTTCTGTCCAAAGTAGGCTACGTCAGGTCGCACAAGTTGAAAGAGCTTGGTAATGATCGTGGCGACCCCACGAGCATATATCCAACTACCAGCACCTTTCGCTGACTGTACTGCCCATGGAGAGCTCGTGGGCATCACAAAGGTAGAAAATCCAGCGGGATATATCTCCTCGGCACGCGGGACGAAGACAACATCGACGCTCGTGGTACTTAACAGTTGCAGGTCCCTTGACAGGTCGCGCGGATAGCGTATAAGGTCCTCGCTCTCTTCAAACTGTACAGGATTCACAAAAATACTGGCAACGCTGATTTCACATTCTTGATGCGCTGCTTGCACAAGCGTTTTATGTCCTTGATGAAGAAATCCCATGGTAGGAACAAAACCGACCGATCCTCCTGCAAGCCACCCACGGGCTGTTTCAGTCATCTCGTCCAGGTTATGAATGATACGCATATTGCTCCAGGTAATACTGTTCTCGTCTATCTATAGATAAGGAAGAGAGTTTTCGAGGCCGCTGTTTCCGAGGTAGCCGGAAGCAGATTGCTTTACTTATCCCATTTCCAGGCACGTATACGATAAGACCCTAGTTTTGGTGTACCGTGTTTGCATAACGTATGGCATCCTCTTCAGTAACCATGTTATACTACAACAGACGAGGAGGAAGAAAATGCGTAAAATTGTACAGCGTCTGCGAAAGTTAGTCAAACTGATTGGCCTGGGTGCCATTGGCACACTTATCGCCGCTTTCATTGTTTCATTACGCCACAGGATAGATACTCCCCAACCATTAGAAAGTATCCTTCCAGGAGAGGCCCACATTTATCGCTCACAGCAGGGTCATATATTTTATAAAACGCTTGGAGATGATAACGCGCCGCCATTAGTGCTTCTTCATGCCCCCGCGATTGGTGCATCAGCTTATGAGATGCGCAAAATAATCGGAGCGTTAGCACAACAGTACCATGTGTATGCTCCTGATCTTCTTGGTTTTGGTTTATCAGATCACCCGAATATTGACTACTCGGCCGGAATATATATTGACTTCTGTCATGAATTTCTAACGAAGGTGGTACAACGACCGGCAACCATTCTCGCCTGCGGCTTAAGCTGCAACTATGCCGTGATCACAGCTAAACGCTTTCCAGAGATCTGCGAGCAGTTGATCCTGATCTCACCATTGGCATTGTTTGCCGGTGAACAGGTTCGACAGCGATTACTGGCAGCGCTGTTAGCATTGCCGATAGTAAGTTTTTTTCTTTACCCAATCATGGCAACGCGCCTGGTACTACGCTTTGCCTTATCCCGTAACGTGACTCCATCACAAGGCCAGGTTGTGGGAGCTGATGTTGACTATCTTTATGCCACCACACATCAATTTGGTGCTGAGCATGCCCCCATGGCACTGCTCACTGAGAAGCTATCAGTGGATGCCTCGCATGAGTTTGATACATTGGACCAACCCATGTTAGTTATCTGGGGAGCCAGGGCATTGCATAACGCCCGGTCTATCGCAGGCAAACATTCTCTACCTGAACACGCGGAAATAGCCCTTATTCAGGACGCAGGCAAGTCTGTACATGAGGAATTTCCAGCAATGATCGTGGAAAATATACGCGAATGGAGTGAAGTAGGGAAGATCAAAGAGGAGAAAACAGCGCCTGATAGCACCGGTGTAGTTGCCAAAAAACCTATGACGGCAACACAAGAGGATGTGGCGGTTAAGAAAAGCGAAGTTGCAGCCCAATCCCAGCAGCTCAATACAGGTAAAACGCAGCTTTCTGCGGAAGTTGTTGGCGTAGAGACCTACTGTGTCAAATGTAAAAAGAAGACTTTGATGCAGAATGTTGAAGCAGTAACGACGAAGAACGGAGTGCCAGCCCTGAAGGGCACCTGTTCGATTTGCGGCACCAGGCAGTTTCGCATGGGTCGCATTTGAATACTTTTTTTGCGAGCTTTTTCACTTGACGCGCGGCCCTTTGCACCGTATAATTCTTTGCATGCATATTGAGATCTGCGTCTCGCTTTCACCCGGCACGCAGGTGTTTGTCGCCTCAATTAAGCCAGGCAGCAACCAATAACGTCATCTTCTGACTCGCAGAGTACTGTCAAGTGACCCATCCACTCTCCCATCTGAAGTGCAGAGTCGCTCATCAACGAGCGGGGAGAAGAGTTTTCTGCTGATAGTGCAGAGGATGCTGGGTATACATAGACAAAAACAGATTTCTATCTGAAAAAGGCCAGAGATAGATTGGATGCCTCAACAAGAGGGAGGAGTTTATTAATGAGTATTGGTGGACAGAGTGACGCGAAATCAGAGCGGAAAATTTATCGCTTGACACCCGAGGGCTTTGCCAAAAAACAGGAACGGCTTGAATACTTGCGTACAGTCAAACGAAAAGAGGTTGCTGACTATATACATGACGCAAAAGAAGCCGGTGATATTAGCGAAAGCAGCGCCTACGAGGAGGCCAAGCACAACCAGGCCAAAGTTGAGGGTGAGATCAGCGAACTTGAGGCTATCCTCGCGCTCTCAGAGATTATGACACCCGATATGCATGACACTGAAAACGGCCCTCCAGTGGTTCGTATCGGTATGCAGGTGAATGTTGAGACCGATAATGGTACGACAAGAAACTTCAAGATTGTAGAGACTTTCGAAGCTGACCCGAAAGCTAGCCTGATCTCCGATCAGTCCCCCGTTGGAAAAGCGCTGCTAGGGCACAAAGAAGGTGACGAGGTGAGCGTATCTACTCCTGGTGGTGTCACTCACTATACTATCACTTCTATTAAGCCGATGTTTTAGCACATGGTAAGCATAAGAGGCAAAGATGAAGCACCACTCATGGGGTGCTTCATCTTTGCCTCTTAACTATTGTGCTTGTGCTTCTTATTGACATTGCTCCCCTTTCATCAGTAATATAGGTGCACGCCGCTTGAGAAAAAATCATCAATCAGGTCCTTCCTGTAGTGTTTGTACAATCAACGGCGAGGAGCACATATAGCATGTTGACTTACGAAGATGTAACGGGATGTTTCCTCAAGGCGGCAAAGAATACTGCTCTCATGACGCACCCCGAATATTGGATAAACTCACGCTCACTTGAACGCGAATTTGCCGCCACCTGCCATGCCGGAAGTTGTGAAGAAGCGGAACATCGCAGTACCTGTACCTTTTCATTTACATGGGGAGCACTGGACACCTCCCTCTCGCTCGATGGTCCAGCCGGTGTCTGTGACTTCTTCCATGAACCTGAAGATGATTGTCCACACCTGCATACGCGCGACATTCCGCCGCTAGTAGTTGACCTCTCGTACAGTTTAGTGTTGAACGGAGCTGGTGCATCGATCTCAGAAACGGCCCTCCTTTCGCTTGTTCAGTTGCTCAAGTTGCGCGCCAGCGAAAACAGTAGCCGCGCTAACGAGACACGCCCAGGCATCTCTATGACCTTGCACGAAAATCGTCTGCAGCCAGAGGTACTTACACTACAACAGCGGGTAGAGCTTCCTATCTGGCATCCCGATGGTATGCGGAGTCTTCACGACGACCATCATGCTCACACGGAGCGAGGAACACGGCACAGTAGTCGAGCAATAGATGAGGAAATCGAGGAAGACGAGGTAGTCGCCGATAATCCTCGTCCAGAAGACTGGCTACCACAGGTTATGGCCGATGTCTGCCAGGATATCTTGCAAGTGCTAGAAGCCCTTGACGCGGTGCGTTCCCACAGTTCGCTGAATATGGACGCATGAGTACGACGGCACTTTTATTAGGAAATGCAACTCCCTACTCGACCATTCGTATGTATGGTGACTGAATTAGAGAACCTGACTACATGTGCTGAGTTTGAAGGAGTTACCTGACATGTCACAACAAAGAATGGATTATGATGAGGGCAATCGTCAACAGCAGGAACCCCCTTTCGGCAATTACGAGGCCGGCTATAAAGACCCTTTCATGGGTTCATATGCAGGGCAGAAACTTTCTCCCCAACAGGGATTTGGTAGCAGCAATGCTCCAGCGGGCATGCGACTGGCCCTGGCCATCGTCTCGGTAGCTGTGCTCATCCCTTTATCCGCCATCATCTTAGGGACTAGTGGAGGCAGTATCTTTAGTGGGGGGCTGATCGCTTTAGGCCTGGTCTGTCTCACTATTATGATCGTCAACATCGCCTTCAATGTCAGTTTCAGGCGCTAAGCTCATGGTACGTGTCATTCTTCGCACAGAGTGGATTTCCCGCACGCTGCCCGAAATCCGCTCCATCTGTGTATTCACGAAAATAACCCCGTTGCTGTCTGCCGGGGAACAATAACTTTGAGCGCCCTGGGAACAGTGGTAAAGCGGGCGGGAGTATAACCCGATGGATCACCGTCAACCTGGATAGCAACCGGCTTGCGTGTATGCACCTCCAACGTCTTGCATTGTTCATAGCTCACCCACTGCTGGCGTTGCTCGCGGTGAAATAGAAAATCCCACACTACCATGAGCCGCCCCAACATACTGCGTCTGCGCACCACACATACATCAAGCAGCCCATCGTCACATTTTGCCTGCCAGGTATATTTGATTGCGCCGCCATAGAGCTGTGTATTCCCAACAACAATTTGCAGGGCGTTTCTCCTCAACAGCCGCCCGTTGATCGTTAAATATGCGCGAAAACTCTCATATCCAAACCCCAGCCATGCCCCAACGAGCAGATAACCCAGGACACCCAGCCGCTTGATGGGTGTTTTCTCGATCGCCTGTGCTATTACGGCATCAAGGCCGATACCAACCATCAACAGGAAGTAGCGATCATTCACCTTACCCAGGTCAATACGCCGCGTCTCTCCATGGAGCAAAACGGCATATGCGCCAGCATTATCCAGTGGAATATTCATCTCTCTGGCCCACACATTGACAGTGCCGGAGGGAAGCACTCCCAGCGCGGTCTCGCTGCCGGCCAATTCCTGGATGACCTCGTTAATCGTACCATCACCGCCAGCCGCGATGACCACATTGACCTGTTGTGCTACAGCTTCTCGCGCCTGCTGACGTGCGTCACCAACCTCCTTCGTCAGTCGAAGCTCAACACTCCATCCCGACCTGCGCAGATAAGCCAGGGTTTCTTCCATCTGCCTCGCGTAATGGAAGTAGCTCCCTGAAGCCGGATTCGCTATTACTACAGCGGAGCAAGAAACTCGTCCAGGAGGAAATGCTTTAATGGAATCTTTTTTCGCCATTTGATGTACAGGTTCCCGCTTGTTGTGTTCGCTATTTCAAAATTAGGAAGAGGATTTTTACGTGTTCTCTTTGTTCTCTCTGTTCTTGACTTGCCGATAACCTCTCCAGTTGAACTAGTTCATGTATATCATTTGAATATACGCCATCACCCTCTGGATTGTTGTAGTTTCATCCGTGTAAATTACAGGGAAATCAATCAACCCGCGGCACACGGGCCAGGATAGCCGAGACTACTTCATAGTTACTGGTACCCAGGCGCTGCGCTACTATCTCCGCGGTCAGCGATGCCTCTCCCTGTCGACCAATCAACACCACCTCATCACCGACCCGCGTTTCAGGGATATGTGAGACATTGATGATACATTGATCCATACAAACACGCCCAAGGATAGGTGCTTCTTGTCCATGAAGCAGCACGCCTCCCCAGTTGGCAGGCGCTCGCCTGAAGCCGTCGGCGTAACCCACCGGCAGGACTGCTACACGCGTAGGCTCCTCAGTTTTATAGGTACAGCCGTAGCTGATACACTCGCCCGCCGGGATTACCTTGACCTGCGCCACCTGGGTTTTGAATGAGAGCGCTGGACGAAAGTACGCCGGGATAGGTACTTCTGCCGAGGGGTCAAGCCCATAGAGCGCTATTCCTGGCCGTACCATATCAAAACGTGCTTCTGGTAGGCTTAACAGGGCCGCGCTGTTGGCGGCATGGACAAGGGATGGACGCAGTCCTTCCCGCTCTAATGCATGCAATATTTGCTGAAAACGCGCAAGCTGCAGGCGTGCGTGCGACTGATCCTGTGTATCGGCCATCGCAAAATGCGTAAAGATGCCTTCCATTTCAAGGCCTGGCAACATCAGTATCTCATGTACAAGAGCCATGACCTCGTCGACCTGTTCTGCCCGTATACCCAATCGACCCATACCAGTATCCACCTTGACATGAACTTTGACGCTCTGCCCAAGGGCAAGAGCCGCGCGCGAGAGTGCATGAGCTGACTCTAGTGTGTAGAGGGTAATGATCAGACTTAAACGTACGGCTTCGCGCATCTGCCAGGGAGGCACATAGCCAAATACCAGAATGGGTGCATCAATTCCGGCTTCACGTAATGGCCTTGCCTCACTTACCGTTGCTACCCCCAACATGCTCGCCCCATTGTGCAGCACGGTACGAGCCACTTTGACTGCGCCGTGTCCGTAGGCATCGGCCTTCAGACTCGCTAAAATGCGTACCTGTGGCCCCACCAGCTTTTTGATCTGCCGGGTATTGTTGCCGATAGCGCTCAAATCGATCTCGACCCACGTGGGGCGATCTGCACGCATAACCACAATCTGCTTCCAGCCAGGTGTCTGACGTACCAGCAATTCAGGAGCTCGCGCAGGTTCAGCCATCAGCATCTCGGTTACCCGCTCCATGCGCGTCTCCTCGGAGCCCTTGATAAGCACGATGGCCTTTGCCTGCACATCGGTGTACTCAAGGTTCTTCACCGGCGAACCTATAATGGAGCGAGCAGCCCGTGCCGCATCTTCATGTGTCGAGGTGATGATAACCCGCTCTACCGCCAGTCCTGCTTCTTGTGCCGCTTCAGCAAGGAAGGCTGCTCGTTCTCCCCGTGTTATCAGATAATCGACGCATGCCGCTGCTTTTCGTCCCACGACTCGATGCGCCTCTTCTTCGTAATCACCTAAGCGTAACATGTCACCGAGTACGGCAACGCGATTGCCTGCCGGGAGTTCCTTCAGCGTTTCCAGCCCTGCGATCATCGAGGCGGGACTGGCATTGTGGGTGTCGTCAAGGAGTGTAGTAAAGCCCGGACCTGGCAGGGGTGATAGTCTCCCAGGAAGTGTATGCACACTGGACAGCGCTTGCTGTATCTCTTCAGCCTGCAAACCACACTGTTTTCCAACGTAATATGCGGCAAGCATACTTGTCACATAATGCCTCCCTAAGAGGCGCGAAGAAAGCGCCACCAAGCGCTCTCTGTGTGTATTTCCGCTCGTATCAGCCAGGACGCAGGATAAGGTCCATGCAACATGTAGATCACGCACAGCTGAGGGAGCAAAGCTTGTGATAGATGCGACACAGCGTACTGTTAAAGTGCGAATCATTGCGTCATCACCATTGACAATTGCCAGCCCATCTTCAGGCAGTGCGGTGAGTAGTGTTCCCAATTCGGCGGCAAGTCGCTCAAGCGTGCCAAAATACTGTAGTTGCGTCGGGCTGATGTTTGTGAGGACGCCGATCTGTGGGTGAGTGATCTGGCAAAGATCTCTGATTTCCCCCGGATGATCGCAGCTCAGCTCCAATACTGCGTATTCATGGCGCTCTTCCAGGCGACCCAGCGAGAGGGGAAGCCCGAGCAAATCGTTATAGTTTTGCCAGCTTTTGAATGTGGCGAAATTACTTGAAAGCACTGTGGCAATAGCCTCTTTCGTGGTCGTTTTACCCGTACTGCCAGTAACTGCGATGACAATGGGGTGCCATCGCCGTAAGATGAAGCGTGCATAATCCTGCAAAGCTATTCGAGTGTCGGCCACTGTGATGGTCGCGGCTCCTGAGCGCTCCAGTGCTGTACGAGTCTCTTCAGAGAGAGATGCCATGACTCGCGCCTCCAGCAGCAAACCCGCCGCCCCTCGGCCTACCGCATCTAGCAGGTAATCGTGCCCATCGCCCTGTTCTCCCCTCACCGCTACAAACATCTCTCCAGGAATCAACTGGCGGGTATCATGGCAAAAAGTATCGAAGCGCTGCTGCTTTCCATTATAAATGAGCGCTCCGTTTGTCGCTTCCAGGATGTGTTCGAGGTAAATCATAACCGGCCTTCAACTCATCTCGCCAAAATATACTGCATAGGGCTGACCTGCTTGATCATCCCCTTCATCTCCATCATCATGAGCGTCGAGGTTACGGTCATTGTAGGAAGCTCCGATCCGCGGATAATCTCATCGATATGGAGAGGATCATGACTGAGTAATGGTAGGAGTGCACCCTCTTCTTCGTTATCCGGCAGGGCCGCTTGCATCTCGATATGCTCCGGAATCATAAAGAGATTGAGCGCCATCAGAATATCCTGCACATCGGTTACCAGGTGCGCCCCATCTTGAATGAGCTTGTTAACACCAACACTTCCCATCGCGAAGATACCATTTGGAACGGCAAACACTTCACGGCCATGTTCAAGCGCAAAATTGGCTGTAATCAACGATCCGCTTTGTTTAGGTGCTTCCGTGACCAGTACACCCTGGGAGAGACCTGAAATAATGCGGTTGCGTGCTGGAAAATTCTTGCTGTCCGGTTTGACGCCCAGGGGAAATTCTGTCAGCAATGCTCCCTGTCCAGATTCCACAATGCGCCGGGCCAGGCTGGTATTTTCTTGTGGGTAGATGATATCGAGACCACTCGCCATGACAGCGATGGTGCGTCCTCCCGCGTCTAATGCGGCTGTGTGCGCTATAGCATCAATCCCATGTGCTAGTCCGCTCACAATCGTCACGTTTCCCTGTGCCAGCTCGCGCGCAAATTGCTCAGTCACCTGGCGACCATACGCAGATACCTTGCGCGTACCAACAATCCCCAGCGCAAAGCTATCTTCTTCCTTTTTTAAGGTACCGGCAACATACAGGACGGTTGGGGCATTGCTTATATCCTTCAGCAAGGACGGATACGCATTATCCCTAATGGTAATGACTTGCACCCGCAAACGTTCCAGTTTCTCCAACTCCCGCTGTGGATTACTGCTAGCACGCTGCTTGATGAAACTTTCGATGATGGTCTGATCAAGTCCAGCCTGTGCCAACTCTTTCCTATTAGCTTTCCAGGCTGCAGCGACATCATCGTGAAAATAATCCAGCAGCATTTTGAAGCGCACCGGCCCAATACCAAGAATGCGGGTAAAGGCCACCCAGTAAGCCAGCTCATCCAATGATAGGCTATCAGACGGGTAGTAGCGACTGGGTTCGTCAAACACTTCCAACTCAGACCTCCTTATAGATATGAGAGCAAATACGATGGCACCTGCAATTACTCCTGCGGAGCTTTTTTCTGCGGTTGTTGATTGACATTCTCATTGAAAGGTCCAAAAGGAGCTAACATTGAGTCTGCACCATCATCACCTTCCTCCTCGCCAATTGCTGGAGGAGCTGGCTGAGGCTGAATTGGTAATCGTGGCGGCATGGGTGCCGGTTGAACTGGTGGGCTTGCAGGCGGTGCACCAAAGGCTTGCTCCGGCACGAAAGAGGGAAACGGCATGTACGTTTGTGGCGAAGGCCCCTGGTTTCCCCAGGTATGGCCAGGTTGCTGTGATGACGCCTGGTACGGCGGGTAATACATCTGTTGCGGTGATGTTGGATATTCTATGGCTGGTGTTGCTGGTCTATATTGCAAAGGACCAGCATAGCCACTATTGGTGTTTCTTTGCAAGGGCAACTGACCAACTGGCTGATAATGTTGCACAGCCTCCGCCGCCAACGCCTGCTGGCGCTTGCGCCTCTGGTAGACCAGAATTGCCACGATACCTATAATTGGCAGGAGAATCAGCACAGAACCGGCAGTGATAAACACCGGAGCAGTGCTATCCGTTGTGCTAGTCTGAGTTTGACTTGTTTGTACCAGCGCTCGCGGCGTAGGCGTAACCTGATTTGGAAGCAGTATTCCCGGCTGACCCAGATGGAGACGCCATTGATTTTCCAGGTGATCCTGGTCTTGTCCAATTGCCTGCACCAGGTCCTCGCTAAAAGCTACCTCGGGATCATTCATCTTCTTGATCAGCAGCCTCATTTTGCTCTGGCCAAAGGTAGTATACATATAACTAATCAGGTTCCAACTCTGGGCATAGGCGAGATACGCCTGGTCACTATCAGAGGGAAAGCCATCAGAGATGGTGTAGAGCCGCAGCAGCGACTTCTTGAAGAGCGCCCGTTCAAAACGAGCTTTCATCTCTGGCTCGTGATACAACTGGTTATAAACCGCTAACCCTTCGTCAAACCACGTGGGAGCCTGCTGGCCTTGAGCAATTAGCTGGTGAAAAACAAGATGGGTCAATTCATGCTGCATATCGCGTACAAGCGTATCATCATTTTCATCAATCGCACTAATGAAAGCCTCATTTAGTGCCGGGTGAGCTTCACCTCCCACCCATTCATAGGAACCAGGAGCAAGTGCTCCATGAAAATCCTGGTTGCTGGCGTAAACCCAAAGATTGATAGGATGGAGGGGACCACTCCCAAGCGTCTGGCTGATATGGTTGAGGCTATCGTTGGCCCGATTCAGCAGTAGCTGGCCAAAATTAGCCGGACGATTATACCAGTTGACCTGTAACAAACCCTGAGAAAGATGCTGCCAGGAGTAACGGGTATCGAGGGTTTTGAAATCCTGAGGCGACTCCGTGTGAAAGTTATTTGAGCTATCCTGCAGTACCCAGTTGTATTCAACAGGTGTCCCAGGAGTATGAAAATTATCGCCGCTTGTTTCTTCATGCCAATGAACCGTGACAAACTGCGCCGGCCTGATCAAGGTTATCGAGTGTTCCTTTGCAAAGGAGTATGGCGGCTCTTTATAGGTAATATAAATTATGGCCTGAACAATAGAGCTAGCAGTATCTTTCGCGGTCATTGTAAAGTCGATTGAGCCAGGAAAATGAACCACGTCAGATTCAGAGATCACGGTAATGGGGTCAGCTGCAGCAAATGCTTTCGTTGAAAAAGCCAGTGGGAAAAGAAAAAAGCTACAAAGGAAGAGCAGCAAGAATCTTATAAGATGAATGGGCCGCAGGGACATCAATGTGTCTCCTCTCAAGAATACATAGTCTTGTTTTCTTGTTTTCTTGTTTACATGTACGTTTTTCCTATTGTACATGATTTGTCATGACCTGAACAGGTAGTTTTGTTAAAGTACTCAATCTTGCGCGTTAAGATAATTGTCCAGCAGACGACGTAGATAGGCGAGGAGTTTGGATAGTTCTACAATCCCCTGAAAATTATCTCTATATCTCGTTCTTTCTGGATAAAGGACGGCTAGTGCTGAGCGGGAAAATACAAGGTATCAAGGATGAGTAACCTGCTTGGCAATTTTGAGGATGTACGATATACATATGAGTAATGACTTTTGGAATCAGCATCATCTGAATGGCAAGCAGCCCTCTCAAAATAACGAGGCTCCCCGATCAGGGGGCATGTTACGTGACTATCTACAACAGCAACACCAGCAGGGACAGGGATTCCAGCAGTATTCTCCTCTTTCGACGCCTCCTACATATACACAGGGGCCGCCACCATCTTCTCCTTTGCCACCACCGTCTGGACAACTACACTATAACGGGCAGATGCCCAGTCAACAAGGATGGCCCGCGCCACAAAGCTGGCCAACAGCGAACAACACAAAACACCAGGGTCAAGGATGGGTCGCCAACACGATGCAGACGGTACGCCGCTGGTCTGGCCGTTTCTCGGCGGTCCCTCCTCCTGTCGACCAGAACCCATTAGTACTCTTTCGCCCCGGCAGTCCGTTACGGCAAGAATTGCCAAAGTCAAAACCATGGAAAAGGTCGCGTTCCATGCGCGTTTCGATGATGATGAAGCATCGCCGCGTGCGCTGGCAGCAGCGTCGCCCCAAGCTCCAGGCCATCGCCAATGGCATATTGATCGCTTTCTTGCTCTTGCTGGTCATCAGCGCCTCGGCCGGCAGTGCCTTTGCCTATAAGTACTACCAGGACCAGTTGCCGCGCCTGCAGGGCCTGGCTAACCAGCAAATTTCACAAACATCGCGTATCTACGATCGTAATGGCACCCTGCTCTATGAGGCATATGACAATAGTCATATTGGTGGTGGACGGCGTACACCCGTCTCCTATACCTATTTACCGCAGATCTTGAAAGATGCGCAGACCTCTGCTGAGGATCCTACCTTCTGGACAAATTCTGGTATTGATCCTCAAGCTATCCTTCGCGCCGGTGGCCAATACCTGCAGGCAGGGGGTGTGGTCAGTGGTGCCAGCACCATAACGCAACAATTGATCAAAAATATGACAAATGATACAGCGCAGACACTCAACCGTAAAGTTTCGGAGGCCACGCTGGCCATTGGCATGACCCAACAATATTCCAAGGAGAAAATCCTTGAGATGTATTTCAACGTCTCCCCCTTTGGCGCGCAGAATCTTGGTGTCGAGGCCGCTGTAGAAGACTATTTCCATCTCAGCCCGCAATGTGACAAGAATTTCGAATGTGTTCCTGGTGTCTACTACCTCAACTGCGATGCAACCCACGAATCACAGTGCAATCCAGAGCAATGTGACAACTCCAGGTATTGCGATCCAATGCTGGGACTCGCGCGTGCTTCCCTGCTGGCTGGTATGCCTCAGGACCCGCCAGCCTATGACCCGACCCTTGGCCTCGTCGATCCAGCCACGGGCCAGAAATATTACCTGGAACGCCAGCAATATGTCCTCGACCAGATGCTGCGATGGAATGTAAACATCCAGAGATTGGGGACAATCAACCAGGATATGGTGAACCATGTTGAGGCCATGACGGCAAAAATGAAGTTCCCGCGCTACACCCATCCCTACTATCATGGCTGCCAACATTTTGTCAACTGGGTTATCTCTCAACTCACACAGCAACTGGGCGAAGCCTTCTTCACTGGCGGCTTCAATATCTACACCACCATCGATTACAAACTGGAAGCCTATGTCGAACAATCTGTGCGTCATCACCTGCGTGACCCCGGATTCCACTGGTTCCTCCCTAACCAACTGCCGCTCAATACCGGCTACAATATCAACAACTCCGCGGTCGTTGTCATGAGTGCAAAAACAGGCGAAGTGCTGGCAATGGATGGGAGCGCGGACTATAACTCTAGCAATCCTAAAATTAAAGGCAATTTCAATTCTGCCGTTGATGCCTACCGCCAGCCGGGCTCATCCTTCAAGCCAATTGTGTATGCAACGGCGTTCCAGCAAGGTTGGTATCCTGGAATTGTCCTACCAGACACGAAAACCTATTTTCCAGAAGGGGCTTCTGGAGTGCCAGCCAAATGCTTTCCCGCCGGCACGCTTTACTGTCCAAAAGATTACGGCGGGCGCTATAACAATGTGGTCTTTCCCATCAGGAAAGATCTCGCCAATTCATTGAATGTTCCTGCCGTCAAAACGCTTGAGTTTGCCGGACTTGATAACGTCGTGAATATGGCAAGACGATTTGGTATTACCGCCATCGACAAGGACATGGCCGACTATAATGCCACTTATCATACTCATGTGACCGTAGCGCAACATTATGGACTCTCCTCGGCACTCGGTACCGTCGAGGTTCCTTTGATCCAGATGATGGGCGCCTACCAGGTACTTGCCGACCAGGGGAAACGCGTCTCTCCGCAAAGCATCCTGGATATCTGGGATAATTACGGACATCACCTTTATCACTATGACACTGCCCACCCCCACGCTATCCAGGTCCTCAGTCCCCAGATTACCTATATATTGACCAGCGTTCTTGCAGACGAAGCATCCCGTGCCTTCGAGTTCCTGAACGACCACGAACTTTCAATGTGGGACTGGCAAGCGGTCGATGGACAGAAACACGACGTCGCGGCAAAAACCGGAACGACAGAGAACTTCAAAGACAACTGGACCATGGGCTATACACCCGATGTCGTGGTGGGAGTATGGTCGGGCAATGCAGACGGAAGTCCATTCAACCAGGGGGTAGTTGGTATCACTGGAGCTGCTCCTATCTGGCATGATGTCATTGAACATGTCAGTGGCAGGTGTGACTCAAGTTTCAACCATCCCTGTTTCAATTACCATTTCACCGAGCGTACATTCACCCAGCCTCCAGGTGTGGTAAATGCCTGCGTCTCATCAGCGAACGGCCTGGCGGGCAACGGGAACTGTGACTGGATGCTTGATGGCGAGCAACCGAAAAGCTTCGGTTTAACCAACCCTAACAACTATCAAAATCAGCCAACGACGCCGTAAGGCAAGTATAGCGAAGCATGTTTTCCCAATTGTTCCCCTTGACAATCATCCTCATCGAGTGCTATTCTGTATTTGCAGTCTCATGACGAGACTGCTAGCAATCATACTTGACAAAGGTTGTATCATGCCAACAACGAAGGAATTTCTGTTGGGAAGAGTGCACGAGTAAACACATGACACCACTGAGCCAACGCAAACAGCAGATTCTGCGTGCGCTTGTTGAGGAGTATATCTATACGGTCACCCCAGTTGCATCAGAGACACTGGTACGGAAGTACAGGCTCAGTTTTAGTTCCGCGACCGTTCGTCATGAATTGGCCGGGCTAGAAGAGGCCGGATTGATCTATCAACCGCATACATCTGCCGGGCGTGTGCCTACGGATTTAGGGTACCGCTACTTTGTAGAGCACCTTATGCAAGAATCGACACTTTCCCTGGATGAGCAGCGTTTGATCCGCCACCAGTTCTACCAGGTGCAGGACCAGCTCGATCAATGGGTGCGCCTGACAGCTTCAGTGATGGCTCGTTTACTTCACAGCGCGGCGGTAATGACGCCCCCGCGTTCCACCCAGGGACAACTTAAGCACTTCGAGATACTCTCAGTCACCGAGCTATCGGCACACCTGGTTCTGGTGCTCATGGATGGATCAGTAAAGCAGCAGCGGTTGCTTCTAGAGGCCCCTTATCACCAGGAAGAACTGAGCGCTGTCGCTGCCCATTTGAACGAACTCTTCCAAAATAAAAGTGCGGCAGAGGTCGACAAGATGTTACAACAGCAAGACCTTTCACCGGTTGAGCACCTGGTGGGAAGCACCATTGCTCATATCCTGGAGCAGCATGGTGATCCACTGGGCGATGTGTTCTATCGTGAAGGCGTCGTCAATATCCTGGAACAGCCAGAGTACAGCCGCATGGGACCGGAAGAGGAACGTAACGAACGTGTACGCAAGGTTATGGAGGTGCTGGAGCAGAATCGCTTTTTACCTGCCCTGGCCTCGCAATTGCGACAGTCGGATGGCGTACAGGTAATTATTGGTGGCGAGAATGAGTGGGATGAGATGAAGGATGTCAGCATGGTGGTAGCTCGCTACGGCCAGGAGGGCGGAATAGGCGGATTGCTGGGAGTAGTTGGACCCACACGCATGCAGTATAGCCGTGCCATTGCGGTGGTACGCTATATGACGCAGGTGATGAATGAGCTGCTGGCAGAAGTCTATGGCTATTAAAGTATACAGCAACTAATGAATAAAGTACATGTATAGGAGGCAACTGTGCCAAAAGTTATTGGAATCGATCTAGGAACAACAAACTCGTGTGTTGCCGTCATGGAAGCCGGAGAGGCCGTCGTTATACCGAACGCGGAAGGAGCACGCACAACACCTTCGATTGTGGCTATCAACAAGAGCGGTGAGCGTCTCGTCGGTGAGGTTGCCAAACGCCAGGCCATCACTAATCCTGAAAATACGGTCTACTCCATCAAACGCTTTATGGGACGAAAGTATGAAGATCCTGAGGTAGATCGTGATAAGCGCCTGGTGCCGTATAAGGTTGTAAGAGCTTCCAACGGTGATGCCTGGGTAGAGGTCCAGGGGAAAGCATACAGCCCGCCAGAAATTTCTGCGATGATCTTGCAGAAGCTCAAGGCCGACTCCGAAGCTTACCTGGGCGAGCGCGTCACGCAGGCCGTGATTACCGTTCCTGCATACTTTAACGATGCCCAGCGCCAGGCAACGAGGGACTCAGGTCGCATTGCCGGGCTTGACGTATTGCGTATCATCAACGAACCGACGGCTGCATCCCTGGCCTATGGCCTTGATAAGAAAAAAGATGAGCGTATTGCCGTCTATGACCTTGGTGGTGGTACCTTTGATATATCGATCCTTGAACTGGGTGATGGCGTCTTTGAGGTCAAGAGCACCAATGGTGATACTCACCTGGGCGGCGACGACTTCGACCTGCGCATTATCACCTGGATGGCTGACGAGTTCCGCAAGGAGCAGGGCATTGACCTGCGCCAGGACCGTATGGCTCTCCAGCGTTTGAAAGAAGCTGCCGAAAAGGCGAAGAAAGAGCTGTCCAGCTCGATGCAGACAGAGATCAATCTGCCGTTTATCACAGCGGACGCCAGCGGTCCAAAGCATCTCACCATGACGCTGACGCGCTCCAAGCTGGAGCAGCTAGTAGAAGATCTGATTGAGAAATCGCGTGGCCCGGTTATGAAGGCGCTTTCAGATGCCAGTGTACGTCCTGGCGATGTCAACGAGGTGGTACTCGTCGGCGGTCAGACTCGTATGCCAGCTGTGCAAACTATGGTACGGCGCATCTTTGATCGCGAGCCCAACCGAGGTGTAAACCCTGACGAGGTTGTAGCGATTGGTGCCGGTATCCAGGCAGGCGTCTTGACAGGTGATGTCAAAGATGTGCTCCTCCTGGACGTCACTCCGCTCTCCCTGGGTATCGAGACACTCGGCGGTGTCTTTACTCGCTTGATCGAGCGCAACTCTACTATCCCGATACAAAAGAGCCAGGTCTTCTCAACGGCCAGTGATAATCAGCCCAGTGTAGAGATCAATGTCTTACAGGGTGAACGTGAGTTTGCCAAGGACAACCGCTCTCTTGGTAGCTTTATTCTCGATGGTATTCCACCCGCTCCGCGTGGTGTACCGCAGGTTGAGGTCATGTTCGATATCGACGTCAATGGTATCGTGAACGTGTCCGCGAAGGACAAAGGTACGGGACGTGAGCAAAAGATTACCATCGTTGCCTCAAGTGGTCTGTCCAAAGACCAGATCGACCGTATGGTGAAGGACGCCGAGTCTCATGCAGCCGAAGACAAGCGCCGTAAGGAAGAGGTTGAGGAGCGCAACCTGGCGGATAGTGCCGCCTATCGTTCGGAGAAGAGCATCGCTGACCTGGGTGACAAGATCACCCCAGAGCAGAAGAGCGAGCTTGAGACCAAGATAGCGGATGTACGCGCCGCCCTTTCAACCGATGACGTTGCGCGCATCAAGTCATCTCGCGAGGCTCTTGAGCAGGCTTTCTACAAAGTCACCGAGTCGATCTATCGCCCGGGTGCAGGTGAAGCCACCGATGGCGCTAACCCCGATTTCGGCGGTGGTACGGGACAGCCTGAGCAGGAAAGCCCACACGATGATACTATCGAGGGTGAATACAAAGAAATGTAGCTATCCCTTCTGGGTACTCGTCTGAAGATGAGTACCCAGAAGTATATCTCTGCTATAAGGCTAACGCTTGCAGAGTTCTTTGGGACGTCCGTCTCCGACCGGGTATGGAGTGTCCCACATAGGCGCGGACTTAAGGAGCCAGGGCGACCGCAAGGGTCGCCCCTACCATACGACGAATCGCCTGGCCAGGCCCGTGGAGAGTAGGGGCGACCCTTGTGGGGGATATCCCCACATTCACCTTCTCTCCCGCGCCGCCTCTGGCAGCGCGCGAAACAGGAAGGACGGATGCCTTCTTGGCTATACTCTTGCATATACTAGTGGAACATTGTAACATCTTATGAAGCATAGTAAAATAGCATTGAATGCGGCAGCGCGGAACCAAACGCGCCCTGTCTTCTCACGGTAAAGGACCAGTCGATGGCCACTAATAAACGAGATTATTATGAGGTATTAGGTGTATCACGGAGCGCAAGCGACGAAGAGTTGAAAAAGGCTTATCGCCGCCTTGCGAAACAGTACCACCCTGATGCCAATAAAGATCAGGGAGCGGAAGCCCGTTTTATTGAAGTAAATGAAGCCTATGAAATCCTGAGTGACTCACAGAAGCGGGCTACTTATGATCGCTTTGGACATGCCGGCCTCAATAACGGCATGGGTGGCGCAGGCGCTTATGACTTCGGCGGGTTTAGCAGTATCAATGACATCTTTGAGACGTTCTTTGCTGGAGCAGGCGCGAGTACTCAGCGTCGCACGGGGACGCAGCGCGGTGCTGACCTTCGTTATGACCTGACTATTACCTTTGAGGAAGCCGTCTTTGGTTGCCAGAAGGAGATAGAGCTTCCGCGCTGGGAGGCCTGTACCGCCTGCCGCGGTAGTGGAGCCCAGCCGGGTACCTCCACATCTCGCTGTTCAGCATGTCAGGGTACTGGTGAGATACGCCGTGTACAACAGTCCATTTTTGGTCAGTTCGTCAACGTCTCGATGTGTGAACGCTGTCGAGGTGAGGGACGCGTTATTACCACCCCTTGTGAAAAATGCCGTGGCCAGGGCCGCGTGCGGAACAATCGTCGCGTGGTAGTGAATATCCCCGCTGGTGTAGATGATGGCATTAATGTGCGTGTTACGGGCGAAGGTGAAGTCAGTGCCCGTGGTGGCACTCCTGGTAACCTGTATGTTATTCTCACGGTAAAACCTCACCAGTTCTTCAAGCGGCAAGGCAACGACATCCTGTATGAATTGCCGATCAGTTTTACTCAAGCAGCCCTCGGGGACGAGGTTGAAGTGCCTACAGTGGACGGCAAGGCTACGAATCTCAAGATTCCTGCCGGTACACAAAGTAATCGCTCGTTCCGCCTCAAGGGGATGGGAGTACCTGTAGTACACAGCAGCGCTCGTGGCGATCAACACGTCATCGTCAAAGTGGTAACGCCAACCAGCTTGACCGCCGAACAGAAACGTTTGCTCGAGGAGTTTGCCCGCCTTGAACGCGAACAAAGCGAGCAGAACGACAAGAACATCTTCCGTAACCTGTTTGAGAAAACAAAAGATGTTTTCCAATAAAAACAGGAGGGAGAAGTCTGAAACTTCTCCCTCCTGTTCTACTTGTTTCTTTTTTTTATATTCTGGCTTCTTCCACATTCTCATTCTGAAGAACCGTTTTCTCTCCAACCATTCCTCCAAATTCAGCAACAACAGGTAGATGATCGCTTGCCTCTTCCCCGCGTACACCCTCGCCTTCAGCAGGAATGGAGCAAGTTGAGAGGCTCTGCGCTAACTCAGGACTGGCAAAGATGTAATCGATACGGCCAGCAGGCGCGGCAGATGGACAGGTAAAGCCATCACTATGTGGGTTTTTCAGACGGAAACAATCAACGTAGCCAGCACCGCGCAACAAGCTAATACATCCTCTAGGAGCATACAGGGATGCCGCACAGTCAAAGAGTGTACAGAGTAACTTGTTACCTGGAATAGTTCGCAGCAATGGATTCAAGAAGCGTAATGGCCGTGGTACCACGAAATCCAGGTGGGGTTGCCCTGTCAGTGCGGTAGGGTTCAGAAGGCGACGTCGATCTAACTGTACAATATGACGTAAAAGAGCACTGGCTTTGAATGCATCGCCAGGTGCAAGCGAATTGAAATCCCCCATGATGAGATGTGGCGTTCCCCTCTTTGCCGCCATGATACGAATAAGATCCTGCACCTCGTGGCGCCGGATGGCATCACCTGCCCGGCTTTTAGTGAAGGCCGCCGACAGGTGCGTCACAAAAACGGTCAGTTGTCTGCCATCCGGCTCTTCTACACCAACTTCTAAAACTGGCTTTGTGAGTTTATCAGAGGGGAAATGCGTCTTTGTATACACAATTGGTAGGCGACTCAGCAGCGCTATCTGCCAGTCGTGTGGATGTGTGGCATACGCGCTCATCACAGGCTGCATATCCAGGCGTCGCGCCAGTTCCTCGACCACGCGAGGATTGTTGGCCTCGACCAACCCAACGATGTCCGGCTGTGCTGCCTGAATCATATGTGTCAATGGATCAACGCGGCGGGTGGCACCCACCAGGATGTTATAGGAGAGTATACGCGTCATCAGTGAAAAGTATCCTTCTGTTTAGAGTCCGTTTTTCATTATATCTATATAATAGACGAAGACACCACAACAAAAGACACGCTAACGGCGTAGAGCAGCCCTGTTGCCAAACGGAGAAGGAGCCTGCAAGTGGCGTACAGGCTCCTTCTCCGTTTGGCAACAGAGTTTTAGCTATTGCCAGGTCACGCGCTCTAACAGGTACATCGGCAGTTCATCGATAGTGATTCGTACCTGCGTCATACGGTCGCGCTCGCGCACCGTCACGGTTCCATCGTCGAGGGTCTGGAAATCGACTGTGACACAATAGGGCGTGCCGATCTCATCCTGGCGGCGATAGCGGCGCCCGATATTGGCCACGTCGTCATACTGGGTTACCATCAGTCGCCGCAGAGTCTTATGAATATCCCTGGCAGCTGTCACCAACTCTTCTTTATTCTTTTGCAGCGGCAACACGGCCACTTTGACCGGCGCGAGCATTGGATGCAGGCGCAGCACCGTGCGGGGCTCCTTCCCTGTTGGATCTGGCTCTTCTTCGTAGGCATCGAGCAGCAGATTTAGGAATGTGCGGTCGACCCCACCCGAGGTCTCAACGATCCAGGGTATATAGCGTTCCCTGGTATTCTGATCGGTATAGCTCAAATCCTGGCCGCTATACTCGCTGTGGCGAGAGAGGTCCCAGTCCCCGCGCCAGTGAATACCTTCCCACTCCTGCCAGCCGAGAATCGTCTGGTATTCGATGTCAAAGGCCTTTTTGGCGTAGTGAGCCAGTTCATCGGGACCATGCTCGCGGAAGTGCAAGCGCTCCTTGTGGTTGATAATCCCCTCGTACCACTCGAAGCGTTTTCCCTTCCAGTAGTCAAACCATTGCTGCATCTCACTGGGGTGGACGAAGAATTGCAGGTCCCACTGCTCAAACTCACGCTGGCGGAACAGGAAGTTACCAGGAGTGACCTCGTTACGGAAGGCCTTACCGATCTGGCAGATACCAAACGGAATCTGCATACGCGTGGACTTGACGACGTTGTCAAAGTCGAGGTAGATGTTCTGGCAGGCTTCACCACGCAGGTAGGTCTTCATGCGCTCACCCTCGACGACACCGAGATAGGTTTCCATCAAGAGGTTAAACCTGCGCGGCTCTGTGAGTTCACCGCCACAATTAGGGCACTTGTTCTGTATGATATTTTCTTCTGGCAGATGATCGATGCGGAACCGCCGCTTGCAGTTCTTACAGTCCACCAGGCGATCTACAAAGTTTTCTACGTGCCCGCTGGCCTCCCATACTCTTGGATGTGTAATAATCGCGCCTTCGATCCCTACCACATTGTCGTGCATCTGCACCATTGACCACCACCAGTAGCGGCGAATGTTGTTGCGTAGTTCGACCCCAAGTGGGCCAAAGTCATAGATGCCAGAGACGCCCCCATAGATCTCAGAGTTGGGGTAGACAAAACCGCGCCTCTTGCAGAGCGCGACGATCTTCTCGATTGGCACAAAAGGCGTGTCATTGACGGCTGGTTTGTTCTCAACTTGTGTCATAATGAGTGATCCTCCTCAAAAAAATGCCCCAGGCGTCACATTCATTGGTTGCAATGACGCCCAGGGACGAATATATGCCTGCGTAGGCCCGGGGCTACTACGTCTTACAGCATAATGCGCGGTTCCACCCTGCTTCTTCACATTCAATCTGTGAAGCCACTCATTAAGTCCAACTCCGAAGCGCCCTTCACCTTTTGCGGATTGCCGACCTCACACCGTCTATCGGCTCGCTGATATCCCCTCCGGGTTACTCCTCTTCATCATCGCTGGAGAATATGTATTATTCAGGTTTGTAGGATTATAGCGTCGATTGACGCTAATGTCAAGGGAGCGTATTCACTTCTTTATAAAAGAAAACTATCATCAAAACACGTAAGATGTTATACTAACATAAGAGTAAACTTAGCTCATGCCAGGAGGTATAATCGTGGCTTACCAAATGACGATAAACTTGACAGATCAGGAATATGCAGCGCTCATCGCAGAAGCAAAAAAGAGCGGGAAGCAACCAGAAGCCCTTCTGCGCGAAATCATGTTGCAACGACTACAGCCATCTCCCCATTTAAAACGTCCATTAACAAGTCACGAGTTGATGGAAAAGCAATATCGTGAAGGAAAAATCCTTAATATCCCTGCCCGACGGCCACTGACCCGAAAGGAACAAGCCGAACGTGAACGTCTGGCCCGGTTGTTCTCCGGTGGTAAACCTGCCTCTGAGATGGCTATTGAGGACAGGTGACCATACTAATGGCAACCTTCTTCCTGGACACTTCAGCTATTATCAAACGTTATTTCCCAGAGCAGTGGCATAATTGGTTAATAACCCTCTGTGACCCAGTTCAAGGGCATGAACTCTACATCTCGCAGGTTGCTTTGGTAGAGGTGGTGGCAACAATATGTCGTAAAGCACGTGAGCAAAATATCTCTATTACCGAGCGTGATAGACTTATTGCAGAATTTAGACAGGACAGCCAGGACGACTACATCATGTGGCTTGTCACAGGTCCTATGTATACCTCCGCAGGTGACTTGTGCCGCTCGCACAGATTGCGTGCGTATGATGCAGTACAGCTAGCTTGCGCGCTCGGCGTTCGTAACGATAGTACATTGAATCAAGCTCCTGAACCCATCTTTATCAGTGCAGATACTAATCTCCTCGAAATTGCTATTGCTGAGGGTTTCAGTATTGATAATCCAAATTCATATCCATAAGTAAAGGTGCCAAACCCCGTTTCTTACCTACTATCAATAGAGATTCTCCAACTTTCACAGCCATCTATTGCAGAATCAAATCTCTGCGACCCAACCAGTATTCTCCCAGTCTCGTCAATCCCAAGACATACACCAGTACTATTAGTAGTGCCACGAGACCAGTCCAATCTAAACTGCCCGCAGCCCCAAAGTTAAAACACATTGTCATGGGTATCAAAGGCAAACGTGAGATGCTGAGGAATGAGGCCACCGGGCCGGGGCTGGTATTCGAGTAGAGTACAGCTGCAAACCACGCCAGTAAAGCGATACGCGCTATACGCGTGGCGATAGGAGTAGAGAATACTACGACGAGCGTTGAAATTACAATGCAGTTCGCCAACAATCCCACCGATCCGGCCAGCATATTCCCCACGGTTGCGCCCTGGATACCCCACGAGGGCGCATGTGTGTGGTACCCCATCCCCAGAATCATCATCATCAAGTAGAGCGGTATGCGCAGCACGCCTGTGGCTATCACAAGCCCACGAATATAGGCGGAACGGGAGGTCAGTCGCGACAATGGAAGATAGACACGGGCACTCATCGCGCGCTGTACCATCACAATCGTGCCAAGTATGGCCAGGGCACTGAGCCCCTGTCCCGCAGTGCCAAAGAAGTAGGCAACATTGCCACCAAATTCGAGGAAGAACGCAGCGTACAACAGCCACACAATAGCGATATCTCCCAAAATCCAGCCACTGCGTATGTAGCTTACCAGTGTGAAGCGAGCTACTACCAGGGAAGGTAAACGCCAGAACTCTTTGAGGGCATGGGACATATTCAACGCAGATACGGGCTGCGTCTCAAAACTTTTCATGCTCATGGCTTGCCTCCATGTCCACGCGTACCGGTAAAGAGAACTGAAGACGTATCATCAGCAGCCCGTGTGGTTTGCACATACACATCCTCAAGCGTCCTGCTCAAAGGCTTGAGTGAAGCTATGCCAATCCCAGCCTCAACAAGTTTGGCAAGTACAGCAGCTTGTACTTTACCAGCGATACGCAGCATATCACCCTGCGCCTCAATCACCTGCTCGGCCATCCCCAGGCGCGTTACTACCTCGTTAGCAGACTGGTCATGGGCAAGCACAATCTCGACCACGTCCTGTAAGTGTAAAAGATCTTCAACGGTACCACTCAAAATGAGCTCTCCCCGTCGCAAGATTCCTACCGCATTACAAAGCGCCTCCACCTCTGCCAGGTAGTGTGAACATAACAGCACCGTCTTGCCCTGTTTGCGTAGAGCCGCGACAATTTGCCGTATCTCCCACTGGCTCCGCGGGTCAAGCCCACTGGTCGGCTCATCTAGAATCAAAAGCTCCGGATCGGTCATCAGCGCCTGCGCAATCGCCAGGCGCTGGAGCATTCCCTTGGAGTACGTTCCAATTGGACGGTTCGCGGCCTCTTGCAGGTTCACCTGTTCGAGCACGTGGCTGACGCGCGTACTATTCGTCGCACCCCAGAGACCAGCCAGTTTACCAAGATAGTCGAGGTAACGGCGGCCCGTAAAGCGCGTCTCAAAAATAGGGCGTTCATGGGCATAGCCAATGCGGTCGTGTGCGCGGGAAACACGTTCTTCGCCTAACACGCGCATCTGACCAGAGGTAGGAAAGATGAATCCCATGAGTAGACGAACTAGCGTGGACTTACCCGCGCCATTCTCACCAAGCAGCCCAAAGGATGCACCTTCTTCGATAGTAAGCGTGAGATTGTCGAGCGCGATATGTTTGCCGTAAGCCTTGGTGAGTTCGTTACATTCGATTACGGGCATGGCATTGAGGTCTCCTCTTTTGCAGAGGTGAGAGAAACATTATTCGATAGCATATGCTTACCCCCTTAGTTTAACCCTTATCAGGGTACAAAACAAGAATTTGGGCCAGATGTCAGGGTAGATGTATTGATGTGCCTCATACCGAAGTATCGCCCGGTTAGTAGAAACAATCCCTTCTATGGTAGAATGAAATTGAGGCATAACTGCGACACGACAAATGAGGAACAAAGAGTGAGCATTACTCTTAACAATCAGTCCGTTTCAACCCGGGACGAAGACCCCAGCCGTTTAATCAACGCACTACGGTCGTGGGGTATCGGTTATTTAATAGATTCAGGTAACGTTAATATCTCTAAAAAGGCAGCTAAACGGATGCCTGCTATCGAGCTTGTAAAACGCCTGGCGCAATGTAAATACCCACGAGTGCGGGATGCAAGTATTTCACTCTTCCTCCTACATCCTGAACAAGCTGATGCTGCATTAGAAGCATACCAAACGAGTGAACCAGCAATAGCTGAGCAAATTGCAGTTTCAATATTAGCTTCCCTTTACCTTCAGAGATTGTGGTCGTTCCAATTAACGTTGGTACTTGGACATACACCTTCATTTCCTGAAGAGCGATTCTTGCATTTGTGGCAAAGCCGAAACTTACCTGCGCCGACATGCCATCAAGGAGAAGCGGGATTGATCGCCTTACAAGAGGCAGAGCAGCGCCGCCTGGGCCTACCCTTGAATTTTAGCGGCGATTGGCAAAATCAAATTGATCACCTTCTGCTCCAGGAAGAAGCTAAACATCACCTGGCAGCAGTCCCCATCCAATTGCCTGAACCACGGCACAAAAAGATTGATAAACAGGAGTGTAGTGCGATGAGTATGCGACACAATGTCACAAAGGCAGATATCGAGAAGTTCTTAGACGCTTTGGGGAAGTCATTTCACAAACCTGGTCGCTTATACCTGGCAGGCGGCGCGGCTCTCGTTCACATTGGGTTGCGATCTGGTTTTACTATGGATATTGACGTGGCAATAGAGGCTTCGGACGAAGATGAAATGGTGACAGCCATACGAAGGTTAGTAGAAAAGATGCAAATTAATGTCGAATTTGCCTCACCTGGGGATTTTATCCCGCTGCCTACTCAGTGGATGGCACAAGCAAGATATGTTGGACGATATGGTAGCATTGATGTCTTCTATTTTGATTTTTATAGCCTCGCTTTGAGTAAAATATCACGAGGAAATGATCGCGACCTCATCGACGTTCAACTACTCTTCCAAAAGAAGCTCATTACATTGGAAGAGTTGGATGCTGCCTACAATGAAGTGCTACCCCGTATGGGCAAACGGCCCTATATCAATCTCAATCCTCAACGATTTGCGGAGCGCTATGCTCTGATACGCCAGAAACTCAAGGAGTAAGCCGGAACCCCTTCAAACACATCTTTATTTGCTCCACGTGGCTGTTCAAATGCCCTGTTACGAACTCCTCCATGAACCATTCCAGCGACTGCTCGCCAAATTTGACATGCCGGCCAGTTAACTCCAGGTCACTATCCTTCAATCTTCCCAACACATCTTCCAGGTGTGCGTAGCTCCCCGGCAAAGCTACTTTAATCTGTGCCAGGCTGTCTCGTCCGTGTTCGTTAACAGCTCGCATTCGCCCTTCATGCTGCATAGTCCGTCCAAAATTCTGTCCGGGCGCGGCGACTAACCTCTCAATTTCACCGGCCCAATACGGCATAAATTCTATTATGTGAGACAGGTTTTGCATTATCGTCCACTCGTTCTCCGCTGGCGGCAGATACAGTTTCTCCGGGTTCAGTGCTGTCAATGGCCCGTCGATAAGCTGAACCAGTTCGGCATAAGAATCATGGACGCTCTGGCGAATTTTCTCCACTTTTGGATTGGTTGATGCTGTAGCCATGGTATTGCCCCTTTACTTTATGGATGCTTTCCTCCATTATGATATAAGAATACGTAAAGCACAATGTGTCATGACCATAACCCCATGTAGGAGATTACAGTTAATAAAGGAGCCCGTTGCATGAACATTCCCACCTTCTCTGATGTGCTGCTCGCCAGGCGCCAGATCAGTCCGTATTTACGACGAACGCCCTTATACAGCTATCCCGCGCTGAACGCTTTTATTGGCGCCGAAGTCCATATAAAACACGAAAACTACCAACCTGTCGGGGCTTTTAAAGTACGTGGCGGCATCAACCTGATCTCCCAGCTCAGTCCTGACGAGCGAGCACGTGGTGTAATTGCCGTCTCAACAGGAAATCATGGGCAGTCTGTTGCTTATGCTGCGCGATTATTTGGGGTGAAGGCGCGCATCGTGGTTCCAGAGGGTGCTAATCCTGGCAAGGTGGCTGCCATGCAAGGAATGGGAGCCGAGGTCATTTTCCATGGTGCGATCTATGATGATGCGCAACTACATTGCGAAGCACTGGTGCGGGAACATGGCTACCGTTATATCCACTCGGGTAACGAGCCCCTGCTTATTGCGGGAGTCGCAACGGAGACATTAGAGATGTTGGAGGATGAACCCGGACTGGAGGTGATCATAGTTCCAATCGGCGGAGGCAGCGGCGCATCCGGTGCCTGCATCGTCGCTCATACTCTCAATCCTTCTATGCGGGTGATCGGCGTTCAGGCGGAGGCATCGCCCGCGGCCTACGAGTCATGGCGGCAGCATCGATTAATAGAAACCACTAACCGCACAATGGCTGAAGGGCTGGCAACGGGTCGAGCCTTTGAATTGCCCCAGGAGATCATGCGGCAAATGCTCCACGAGTTCATGCTTGTAAGTGAAGAGGAGATTATGCAGGCGATGGTCTGGCTGCTTGAGCGAGCCCATACGCTGGCCGAAGGCGCTGGAGCAGCCTCTCTGGCGGCGGCCTATCGCTTGCGTGATGAGTTACAGGGGAAGAAGGTGGGTATTGTCTGTTCCGGAGGCAACGCTTCGCTGGAGCAGTTGAAGAAGGTGCTGGCGTTTGCCTACCAGAAATAATTCTGCTTTTAGCTCTAGCCCAAACGAAAAAATCTTTGCAAACTAACCAGCAAGTCCTCTTAGAGGAGTAATCTTCTTGTCTCATCACCAACCATTTCATTGACAGCACTCTGCTGTCATGCTCAGAAAAGGGCCTCCAACACGTCGAACGTGTTGGAGATAGCACATCGTATCACCAGCCAAGACTCCCTCTATTGCCTTCCCCTGAATCGGACCATCATACCCATGCTCGCTTCTCCTCTCTCCCTCTTGCTTGGTGCGCAGGAGGGAACTGAGCGCCTCACATCAGCACGTTATCTGCGTCTGGCTCAACGCGTTGCACCAAAAGCAGAGGCAGACCCAGGTCTCGCACTTTGTTGAGCACCCCATGCAGCGCTGTCTGGTCTGTGAGTGGACCGAAGAGCATGGTTTCGCCATTGTTCCCCTGGACGATGGTCAATCCATCGAACCATGCAGACCAGTCACTATCAAGATGCCCCTTGACGATGATGCGGTACACTTCCTGTTGCAACGACTCGTGTGCCATCACTCCTCCTCCTCTCGCTCGAAACACCCTTGTTTCTCCTCCAGGCAGCGGTGGAGAGACCCCCAAAAGGACTGTACTGCCGCAAGCGTACGCAGATCCTCGAGTGTGATATTTGGGGCGCGGAAGCGGACGTGTTTGCCGCCG
>CATPCK010000676.1 GCA_955652655.1 uncultured Ktedonobacteraceae bacterium
CCAGCTGACTTATCCGTGATAGGGTATGACGGTATCGAAGTTTCGGAGTTGCTCGAAATAAGTACCGTTCAACAGCCGATGCAGCAGATGGGGCAACTGGGTGTGAGTAAGCTGATGGAGCTTATCGAGAATCCGCAGCAGCCGCCAGAGCTTATACGCCTGAGTACAACACTGAAAGTAAGACGTACGACTGGTCCAGCTCCATTCATGGCATGAGCGTATATTCATGGAAAAAGTACCCCGCCCTTAGAGGAGAAAAGGGGCAGATGTGAAACATATAGATGTTCTCTCAATTGGGGAAACACTGATAGATCTTATCTCGGATACGAAGCAAATATCGCTGGTTGATGCGCCCAGGTATGTAATGTACCCTGGCGGTCAAGCCACGAACGTAGCTTTGAACATCGCACGCATGGGGGGCACAACCGCTATCGTGGCTCGCGTGGGAGATGATTCCTTCGGTCTCTATCTGCGCCATCACTTAGCTACAGCGGGCGTTGAAACGGCATTCCTGCTTGTAACGCCACATACTCCAACGACACTTGCCGTTGTCACACGGCATACCACCACCCCCGATTTCGCCATTTACCGGGGTGCGGACGCGCAAATGGTTCCTGACGATATGCCCCTATCGCTATTGCAAGCGACCTCGTTGGTGCATACTTCGGCTTTTGCCCTCTCGCGCGAACCGGCATGTTCTACAGTGCTCGATTTTATAGCGAAGGCTCATGCCGGTGGATGCCTGATAAGCTTTGATCCTAACTACCATCCACGCCTGTGGGAGATGGGGGCTGATCCACTGACCGTATTCGAAAAAATCTGTCCCTATGTGTTTCTGGTA
The DNA here is from genome assembly GCA_955652655.1 of uncultured Ktedonobacteraceae bacterium. Classification (GTDB taxonomy): domain Bacteria; phylum Chloroflexota; class Ktedonobacteria; order Ktedonobacterales; family Ktedonobacteraceae; genus UBA11361. The sequence continues at coordinate 842 of CATPCK010000676.1, forward strand.
AAACCATCGCTCGATGACTGTATGCGTCTTTTTGGTGCGGGCCTTGACGCGGAAAGGTATGTCGAGCGTTTTATGACAATGGGTGTAAAGGAGGTTGTGTTAACTATGGGACAAGGTGGAGTTCTGCATGGAGACGATAGGGGAACTACATACTATGCCAATAAGCAGGTGGAGGTGGTGGATGTGACGGGTGCCGGCGATTCCTTCTGGGCGGGATTGTTGCTTGCCGAATTGGATGGCTATACAACGGCGGAGGCAATCCGGGTGGCGCAGGCGGTCGCGGAGATCAAGGTGCAACAGGTTGGTCCTCTCTCCCAGGAAATTGATCGCGCCGCGCTCTACGCCCGTCTTGGTCTGCAGAAACCTGGAGAGCGTACGCGAGGGAGATTGTAGTGGCGGGTCAACAAGAGGACATTGAAGCTTACAAACGCTCGCTTGACGTCGTGCGCCTCTGTCTGACGCCCGCAGGTTTTGTAGCTTCGCCAATTGATGTCGATAATTATGCGCGGGTATGGGCGCGGGATGGAGTTATCACGGGCCTGGCGGGGTTAGCAAGCGGTGATAGTGAACTGGTGAACGGGATGGAACGTACGCTGCTTACGCTTGGCGAGCACCAGGGACCCCACGGCGAGATTCCAAGCAATGTTACGGTTGATGGTGCGCGGGTGAGTTATGGTCAGCTGGTGGGTCGTGTTGATGCCTTGCTCTGGTATGTCACCGGTGTCTGTGCCTACCTTCGCTACACGGGTGATGACCGTTGGAAAGCGCATGTTCTCCCCAGGATCGAACGCGCCCTATTCCTGGCAGGTTGTTGGGAGTATAACAACCGCGGCCTGATCTATACTCCCCAGTCGGGAAACTGGGCTGATGAGTATATACAGCAGGGCTATGTCCTCTCTGATCAACTGCTCTTTATGTTAGCTCTGCGGAGCGCGGCGCTGCTCTACGACAACGAGCTGTGGCTATCGAAGGCTGAGCGGCTGCGCCAGGTGTTGCAGGTAAATTACTGGCCCCGTGCTGCGCTGGCCAGTCATGCGCTCGTCTATCATCCTCATGCCTATCACCGGCAGGTTGAGCGGGGTAAGGCTATGTACTGGCTGCCGGCATTCTCGCCAGGCGGTTACGCCACGTACTTTGATGGATTGGCCCACGCGCTGGCGCTGCTGGCGGACCTGGGAGATGATGAACAGCGGCAAGAGGCAGAGCGATATGTTCAATCGCTGGAACAGGAGATTGGGAGCGCGCTGCTGCCCGCGTTCTGGCCTGTGATACGGCCTGGAGAGCCTGCCTGGGCGGCGTTGGAGGCGAACCACCTGTACGGAGAGTTGAAAAATCAGCCCTATAGATATCACAATGGTGGTTTATGGCCTGTATTGACGGGGTTGTATGCTATAGGTTTGGCGCGGCATGGCCGGCAGGAGCGTGCGAAACATTTGCTGGCGGCAATTAATGAGGCTAATGCGCGGGGAGGAGATAACGAACAGTGGTGGTTCGCGGAGTATCACCATGGGCAGGTACACGAACCGCTGGGCAGTAAATACCTGGCGTGGAGCGCCGCTGCGGGTGTACTGGCATACCAGGCGGTTTGGCGCGGGGAAAATCCGTTGTCTATTTGATGCGCCTGAGAAGGATACTGGTGAGTACTGCTGCCAGGCCAGCAACAAAGAGCGGCAGACCTACCTGTATGCTCTGCGTCACTACCCAGAGTCCAAAGGCAATAACTTCCAGCGCGAGGCCACCGACGAAGAGTATAACGATTGCCAGCAGGGAGCTTGAAAAGGAGGTACGGATATCCTGGCGACCGAAGATAGAGTTTTGAGGGGGAGTCGAGCGCTTCTCTTGCTCTGGAGCCGTATCTTCAAATGCCGTTGATGCCACAGGCAGGTACTGATCGATGGCTGATCGGAGGGTCGCGTATAGCGCTTCAAGCTGGCGGCGCGGCGCGCGAACATAGAGTTTGCTCTGACCATCTCTGACCATGAGCTCCCGAAAAAGCGGTTCATATGTTTTGTGGCGCAATGTGACAGAGGTGATGGTTGAAAGGGAGCGTTCTTCAAGAAAGGAGCGCTTCCTGGGGAAGTCTACGGCGTAATAGCCGATCAAGCGCTGGTTAGTGACGATGACCTCGCAAGGTACGCTACGCTGCTCTTTGCCGCTGTCCCAAATTGCTGGAATGGCGAGCAAGGGTATTTCGCCGGGCTGCATATGGTCCCGCAGGTGTTTTACTCTTTTCAGTATTTTTTCGGCTGCGCGTATTTGTTGGCTGTCGGTTAGAGGCATTGGGCTAACAGGCCTTTCTGTGTATCTGGGGAGATTATAGCATATAGGGTGGATAGTGAGACGAGATGGCCTGCGAGGCTTATTTAGCAATACTTATTGTTTGTTGAAGAGTTTTCTGGACTTGTGGTTATCTTACGTATTATGCTATGCTTTTTCTGTTAAGTGAAACACTGCAATGGACAAATAACTTATGGCTCAACAAGAAGAGATAGACGGTAGCGATACTGAGAATGTCAAAAGCTCGAC
>CATPCK010000677.1 GCA_955652655.1 uncultured Ktedonobacteraceae bacterium
GCCAGATAAGGGATATCAACGAGCAGCTCGACCGTGCTAGCCCCCATGGCGATTCTCAAAAAACCGCTGCAGCCGCACTCGCTGCCAGCGTTAGTTAAATTTTTCCTCTCAACGGTGCCAGTACACGCTCTACGCGGATGTAGTTGGTGCGCGCAATGTAGCGCTGCGAACGGTGCTCATTCGACAGGATTGGATGAGCACGGGGCGCCTTGTAGGTGCGCCTTCATGTATCGGACGTTGCAGTCAAAGCGTCGCGCCTGCAAAGGTACAGCGAGTTGCGGTGGAGCCCAGATAGAAGTCCTTGCTTTCTAGGCATGGGGTAACTGGCATTGTATAATTAGAAAACACAACTTGACGCTCTACCATACATCTTACGAGGGAGCAGCATCATGCGACGCATAGTGATATTGGCGGAGGAAGCCTTTGAATGGCACGACGGCAAAACAGGCATTGGGGTCATCCGCTATGGCAAAGATACGGTGGTCGCCGTCATCGATAGTACCAGAGCGGGGATGGATGTTTCACAGGCCCTTGGAGCTTCCTTTGGAAAGGACATCCCCATTGTACGCGATATCAACGAAGCGCTCAGGTATCAACCAGATTCGCTGCTGATCGGCATCGCTCCCATGGGTGGGGCATTACCAGCAGCATGGCGCTGGCAATTGCTCAAAGCGATCGAGGCGGGTTTAGATATCATCAGCGGTCTGCACGTTTTCCTTTGCGACGATGAGGAGCTGCGTGCCGCCGCCGCGCGCTGCGGTGTCACTCTCTGGGATGTGCGCCGCCCACCCGACAAAAACCGCGTTGCTGAATTTCTGCCACATCGTCCCGGCAGCCATACTGTGCTTATGGTAGGCTCGGATTGCGCTACAGGAAAGCCAACGCTCTCAAACTTCCACCTTTTTTGATCCCACGCCTTTCATTGCCGTCCTTCAACATATCCTCCACAAAGCTATACAAAATCGTACCTTACCCTGTCCTCAAAGTATGAAGGTAACAGTAGGAGATCGACTATACTCGGAGGCGAGCAATCTTTTGTGACTGGGCAACGCCCTGAACTTCAACGAGAGGAGCCGTCAAATACTGTTGTCCTGGTGACATCTGATATCAACGACCAGAAAAAGGCCGGGAGGGCAAATATACCCTATGCAGAACCCTGTGCTGGCTACATGGGACATCTGTTCAGAAAGCAAGCCCTTTGAGATCGATTGACCCAGCCTGCTTGCAAAGAGACATGAGATAAGCATATAATCAGAATTCACTCCAGTAATCTTATGCTGCGTGAACCCACCACCTTGGCAAAGGAGAAGTTGTTCTGTGTCTCATGTTCTCACTCACATCAAACCATTGGTCTCCTCCTGCTTTCAGCTCTTCCAACGATGCCTCCTAAGATGGACAAAACCGGAAGCGTCGGGACTGAGAACAAGCCCAGGGCGAAGAGCCTCCTTGTGGTATACTGACGATCATTCAACACATCTTCATGAGGAGGGAACCATGAACTGCCTACATTGTGCGTCAACCGTAACCAAAGAACGGACCAAGAGAACCTCGCTGGGCTATCGGACATTCTGCTGTTCAGCATGCAAGCGAACCTTCAATGAGCGTACCTGAACCCCCTTCAACTACCTGGAATATCCCACCGATGTTGTCCTGCTCGTCGTGTTGTGGCGGCTGCGGTACAAGTTGAGCCTGCGCGATCTGGCCGAGATGTTCTTGGAGCGCGGCTTCGAGTTCACGCATGAGGCAGTCCGGGACTGGGAAGCGCGCTTTGCCCCACTCATGGCAGATCAACTGCGCGCCAAGCGACGAGGGCAAAGAGGCGCGATCCTGGTACGTAGATGAAACCTACGTCAACGTCAAAGAGAAATGGTGTTATCTCTATCGCGCCATCGATCGGGATGGCAACCTGGTTGATTCGATGCTCAGTGAGAAGCGAGATATGGAGGCAGCCAAGCGCTTTTTCAAGCAAGCCACCGATGTTGTAGGTCACCGACCAGAGTGGGTGACGACCGATGGGCATGACCCCTACCCACGTGCGATCCGTGAGACCCTGGGCAGTGACGTGCTCCACCGGACCAACCGTTATCTCAACAATCGACTGGAGCAAGACCACCGTGGCATCAAGCAGCGCTACTATCCCATGCGTGGGTTTGGAAGCGTCGCCTCAGCCTCATGTTTCTGTCGAGCCTTCGATGAAGTGCGCCAGTTCTTCCGGGTCCGGACCACTATGAAGCAACAGGTTTCCCTTGCCCACCAACGCGATCTGTTTCGTCAACGATTGGAAGCTCTGAAAGCCATGGTGCTGGTGGCCTAACATCCAGAAGGATGGGGCAGAAGTTGCCCAACACTTTTTGTTGCTTCTTGTGTTCTCAGTTCTGACACATCCTCCGAGACTTCGGCTGGAACGCATGTGCGGCAGCCTGGAGTTAGTTGCATTATACACTTCCTCCTTTGCGATATATGGCACGCTCGCTACTTTTACCCCATTTACGTAGATTTCTTTGGACTTATATAAAATCCATGAATGCCACGAGGATCAGAGTTTGGTACAGACAATGCATCTTTTGCTGCTTGTTTTTCTGTACTTAATCTTTGTTTTTCTGCTTCCGCCTCAGCAGACGATAATAATTGATCTGCTGCAAATGCTCTTGCTTTCTCATCTACAAGCAGATCAGCGGTATTTTGATAGAGTTGCCGATCAGTAGACTTCCAAGCGGCCAGCGCCTTTGCTTCGATAATCCACTGTGTCGTCTGAGCAAGCGTGGGCACGCGATGCCCAATCTGTTTGTCGGTAGAGATTTTTTCAAGCTGTGTGTGCAGCTTCTCAGGAATACAGTGTTGCAGTTCCCTGCAGTTGGTGACGCCGACTTCCACCAATATGTTCGAGAAGTCGCCACCGACGCCATGTAAGCGCATCAGATCAGCGCGGTTGACCAACTCCTTGATGGCAACAAGGGTCGTGCCGACCTCGTGGGCAAGTTCTGCGCACTGCATCTCGGTGCGGGTGTGCTCCAAGAGCTGCGTGGTGGTCCTAATCCCTTGCGACGCAAGTTTCGTCTTGACCTCGGGTTGTAACTCTTTCAGGTTGCTCATTGAATCATGCATGATGTGATCTCCTTGTGTGCTGGTTCCTCAGACGCATCTTTGTGTGGGAAGTCAGGGGTGTTCGTGTGGTCTCTGGAATGTCAGAGCTCTCCCGTCGTCTCGCCTTTCTCCTCGTCCACTCGACAGAGGAGATGTGAGTGGCATTGACTTCGGGAGCAC
>CATPCK010000678.1 GCA_955652655.1 uncultured Ktedonobacteraceae bacterium
ATCAAAAGCGAAAGGACAATTAACTCGTACATTTTCTAGCCTTTCAAGAATCCTCCCTAATTCGCCCGTTCTTCCTCTCAGGAGCCGAACCCTCCCTGATTCGCTCGTTCTTCTTCTTAAGCAGTTAATTTTCTTATTGTAGCACACTACAACAGCCATGAAGTGCATGGTTTCCCATGTTGTGACTTATTTCTTAATGTGTAAGAAATAAGAGATGCATTGAGGAAATGTCCCCTAAAAGATTTTCACGAGGAGCGCAACGTTGGACACAAATAATTACGTCATCAAACAGATCCTTTGCAATACTTCACAATTTGCAGTATTGTGTTGCAAACGATATAATGGTGTCGTCAGGAGGTATATGAGCGCAGAATTACGTATCGTGCCAATTAAAGGCATTGGAGAGATTCCCCCAGGCACAGACCTGGGTATCCTTATATTTGAAGCACTACAGGCCAATCAGTTGTCCCTTCAGCAGGGTGATATACTCGTTGTGACCCAAAAAATCGTCTCCAAAGCAGAGGGACAAATCGTCAATCTCAATGAGGTGCGACCATCTGAGTTTGCCTGTATCGCTGCTGCGCAAAGCAAGAAGGATGCTCAACATATTGAGGTGGTACTACGTGAAAGCCGTCGCATTGTGCGAATGGATCACGGTGTATTGATTACCGAAACGAAACATGGCTTCATTTGTGCTAACTCAGGTGTAGATGAGTCAAATGTCAATGGTGAACGCGAGCTTACCCTCTTACCAATCGATCCTGACCGCTCAGCCTTTGAAATACGTACACGGCTACAATTGTTAGCAAGAGAAGATACCACCTTTGATATCGCCGTCATCATCTCAGATACGTGGGGACGCCCCTGGCGCAATGGACAGGTCAATGCAGCAATAGGGGTAGCTGGATTAGAATCAGTCGTTGACTATCGAGGTCAACGCGATCCATATGGATACGAACTTCAGGCCAGTGCTATTGCCGTAGCTGACGAATTAGCAGCAGCGGCAGAACTGGTGATGGGCAAGATCGACCGCATCCCCGTAGCACTCATCCGCGGTTATCCGTACATACCCAGTAAAAACGATGCCAGGAGTTTATTACGTGATACCTCGACAGATATGTTTCGCTGATTTACAAAAAGGGAATATCGCTAACGTGACAACTCATTCCTTTTCCCGACAGACAACGCTTCCTGACCGAGTAGATAACCTGGCAGCCTTGATGAAAAGCAGGCGCAGCGTACGGAAATTCCAAGCTCAACCTATTCCTCGTGAGCTAATCGAGCAGGTACTAGAAGCGGCTCGCTGGGCCCCATCGCCACATGGAAGACAGCCCTGGCGTTTTGTCATTCTCACTAAAGCCGAACTCAAGGCGCGTTTGGCTGAACAAATGGGCTCGACATGGCAGCAGAATCTGCAGATGGATGGGCAGGACCCAGAAATCGTGGATATTCGCCTGGATAAGTCACGGCAGCGCATACTCACGGCCCCGGCGATTATCATTCCCTGCCTGTACCTGGAAGACCTGGACCGCTACCCTGATGAAAAACGACAGAGCGACGAAACAACGATGGCGATCCAGAGCCTCGGGGCCGCTATCCAGAATATGCTCCTGATGGCCTATGACCTGGGGCTGGATACTGGCTGGATGTGTGCTCCGCTCTTCTGCCCGGAGGTCGTCTGCGAGGCTCTCGAGTTGGATACAAGGCTTTTTCCTCACGCTCTGATCACAGTGGGATACGCCTCCGCTGATCCGCAACGGCGCGAACGCCTCCCATTGAGTACTTTAATAGTTCGTTACGATTAATTTGAGGATGTTATGATTGTCGTTCTTGCTGGCGGAGTAGGCGCAGCACGGTTTTTACAGGGGCTGGTGCAGATTGTTCCCCAAAACGAGATTACCGTTATTGGTAACACGGGAGATGATCGCGAGTTTTACGGTTTGCATGTTTCGCCCGATCTTGATATCGTCACGTACACCCTGGCTGGCGTCGTCGATGAAACACATGGTTGGGGCATACGGAATGATACCTATAATACGATGGGACAGCTAACACAATATGGCAACGATGACTGGTTTATGCTCGGTGATCGGGATCTTGCCACGCATATTCACCGCACCAACCTCCTGCGGCAGGGGAAAACACTCAGCGAAGTCACTGACGATCTCCGCAAGCAATTTAGCCTGGGCATTCGCTTATTGCCGATGACAGATCAGCCTGTTGCTACCCATATAGTCACTCCGGCTGGGCAGCTTCACTTCCAGGAATACATGGTCAAACGGCGTTGTGTAGACGTAGTACAGGATGTCCTATTCGTAGGTGTTCAGGAGGCACAACCAGCACCAGGAGTCCTCGATGCGCTGAAAGAGGCCGATGCTATCCTGCTGGCGCCAAGCAATCCCATCGTCAGTATCGGCACTATTTTAGCTGTACCAGGTATACATGACGCACTTCACGAAACCAGTAGCATGATCGTCGCTGTAAGTCCAATTATTGGAGGAACGCCGATCAAAGGTCCAGCTGACAAACTCATGAGCGGGCTTGGTATGGAAGTGTCGGCGGTAGGCGTCGCTCGTTGCTACCGCGATTTCCTGGATGTAATGATCATTGACAAGCAAGATGCTCATCTTGTGAGCGAGATCGAGGACCTGGGTATACCCACGATAGCGACGAATACTATTATGCGTGATGAAGAAAGCAAAGCTGCCCTTGCCCGCAAGACCCTGGAGGCGGCGGGATTGAGTTTTTAATTTACCAGATCCGTAAAGAAAACAGAGTCATATGACATATAGAGCATTAATCCCCGTCAAAGCGCTGGATGAAGCGAAAAGTCGCCTGGCGCGGCACATGACATTACACCAGCGTAAAAACCTGGTATTAGATATGCTGCACCACGTACTACACGTGTTGCAACAAAGCAATAGGCTTGAACAGATTACAGTAGTAAGCCCTGACTTACAGGTGCTGGATTATGCCCAAACATGGGGAGCACATGCACTCGTCGAGGAGTTACCGGGTCATAATGCCGCGCTCCATGCTGCTGCGCTACAAGAGCGAGGGGCTGGTACTACCGCCCTTTTGACCATAGCGGCCGACTTGCCTTTACTTCAACCTGGTGACATACATGCTCTGATTGAACGATCTCTGCAATACCCAGTGGTACTTGCACCGTCACGCGATGGCACGGGCACAAACGCGCTACTCGTACAACCACCCCTGGCACTCCCTTACCTGTTTGGGGTCAACAGCCTGCATAAATACCTACGAGCCGCGAAGGAGTGGCAACTCGGCAGTACTATATATAATAGTATTGGCCTGGCGTTAGACATAGATACCATTGATGATCTAGATGATCTATACGAGTTACAAGTCCTGAGTGGCGAAAAAATACAAAGCTGGCCCGGAACACATAGGGAAAACTCCTACAGTGACTGCGAAGAAAGCCTGGCGCATCATTCAGCGCCACTGTAGAGGTCTACCAAGAATGATAAGGAAATATATGTATGCCAAGTACTTTATCTGAAAAAGCACGTGCCCTCTTGCAAGAGCGGCGTTTTGCCGTACTCGCCACCCTTAATAAAGATGGATCTCCCCAATTGACCACAATGTGGTACCTGCTGGATGGAAATACCATCATAATGAACACGAAAGCAGGCCGTGTCAAAGATCTCAATATGAAACGCGACCCACGCATTTCAATTTGTGTCGAGGATGGTTACAACTATGTCTCGATCAGTGGCAACGTTGAAATGGATGAGGACCAGGAGACGGCACACCGGGATATCTATCGATTAGCGGCTCGCTACAACGGAGAGGAAGATGCTAAACGGCAAATGGAGGAGCAGTTCTCGAAAGAACATCGCATCACTCTCCGCTTGAAGTGCGAAAACATCATCGAATATCTGTAGAGACATTGTTGAGGCGCCATTTTTTTACGTGGCGCTTCAACAACTCAAACTTAATCCTCCTTTTCTCTACCACGTTTCGAGTGCGTTGCTATCCGTGAACGTTCCTGCTGCTCGCGCCTTCCCTCTTCGTACTCTTCTACATCAACATCCAGGCCGCGCTCGGCAAGAATCTTTTGCGTTAGATCAAGTGGAAAGCCGTACGTATCATAAAGCTTGAAAGCTTCTCTACCCGGCAGTATTGCTGTATTTTGCTGCGCCATGCGATTAATGGCCACCTCCAAGAAGCGTAGCCCAGTTGTCAGGGTACGATTAAAACGCTCTTCCTCGGCAGTTGTCACTACGCTGATGATCTCTCTCTTGATGCGCAAATCCGGATACCACTCCTCCATGGTGTCGATCACCGCTTCAGCAACACTCGCAAGAAAGGGACGCTCAAAACCGAGTGTCTTACCCACATACGCGGCACGGCGAATGATTCGCCGCAGGACATAATCTCGCCACCCATTGCCCGGTCGAACACCGTCGGCAATCAGAAACGCAATGGCCCGGCTATGATCGGCAATCGTGTTGTAAGACGCGCGATACCGACGATAGTGGTCGCCATCCTTACTGACGAGCTCCATAACACGCTGCAAAACAGGCCGCAACAGGTCGGTTTCATAGGTCGTTTTGACACCCTGGAGCACGCAAGCTAGACGCTCGAGGCCCATACCAGTGTCAACCGAGGGGCTGGGTACGGGAGTCAAGCCACCCTGTTCATCGCGATTATACTGCACGAAGACAAGATTCCATATTTCCATATAGTCGTCGTCAACTCCATTGATTCCTTCGGCGCGCTGGGCATTGACATCTGATCCAAGGTAGTAGTGAATTTCTGAACACGGGCCACAAGGACCCGTATCGCCCATCGTCCAGAAATTTTCCTTCTCTCCAAAACGGAGAATACGCCGCCTCTCAACGCCTGTTTCTTCCCAGAGCCGCTCGGCTTCGTCATCGTCGATATAGACGGTGATCCAGAGACGCTCAACAGGAAGCAGAAACACCTGAGTCAATAGCTCCCACGCGTAGCGGATTGTTTCGCGTTTAAAGTAGCTCCCAAATGAAAAGTTACCGAGCATTTCGAAGAAGGTATGGTGCCGTGGCGATGGACCAACACTTTGTAAATCATTGTGTTTGCCAGAAACACGCAAACACTTCTGAATGGTACATGCACGGTTATATGGTCGCTGCTCTACCCCTAAAAAGGTATCTTTAAACTGTGCCATTCCGGCATTTGTAAACAACAACGTTGGATCATTAGCAGGAACCAGTGAACTGCTTGAAAGTGGTACATGACCTCTTTGGTCAAAAAAATCTAAAAATGTTTGTCGAATGTCTCTACTCTCCATATACTAACACCCCTCTCTGCTTGCTCATCAATGCTACACGAAAGAACGAACGATGCTGTCCAGTTTTTGCTACCGTTAATACGGCAGCTTGATCGGTTGTCGCCATGATTTTTTTGCTCCTTTGTTGGAAGTGCTAGAGTCTTCCTTGCTCTCTTGTTTCCTTGCTCCCTTACTTGTTCGTTCGTCACCCAGCAATTGCCAGCAGTGTCCTCCGCCGGGCCTTGTACACAACCGTTCAAAACAAAAAGCCCGCCCTGACATATACTGTCAGGGCGGGCTGAATTTGATTGTTTATAGCCCGTGGTACCACCCGGATTGGAAGTGAACCGCGCCAGGCGCGGCACAAACTCCCCACTCTACAAGCACGGAATGTCATGCAACTGAATAACTCATCCTCAAAAGGGAAAGAGGCTCATATGCGCCATACATTCGATGCCTTGCCCTTTGGTAACGGGGGCTTCCGGCAAGAACTACTGGCAATCAGCGCCTGTAGGCAATGAAAGCGTTCATCCTGCATCGTGGTCTGGCGGACTCTATTCACCAGCCCAGGGGGAGGCATTCCACACGGCAACAGATGCTGGACTCTCACCCTCACCAGCTCGCTGCTCATCGCACCGATGTGTACTCGTCCCTCGCGACGACTGAACTTATTGAATACATCAAGTATACCCGTTAATGGGCTTTTTGTAAAGTTGTATGTTTTTGTGCAAATTGCACAAATTTTACATCAGCACTTTCTGACAAACTACCCATAGTAACCAATGAATATGTACCTTATCATAGTAGCAGGTAAATACAATCAGCAAGATGCTGGAAATTTTCAGATTTTTGTACAAAATAACTAAACACCAGAATAGGCATGAGAAGCCAGCTATTCCAGCAAGTGGGCAGGGATAGTGCGACAAGGAGAATAGGCATGACACCGGAAGACGTATTACAATTTGCCAGGGAACGCGGCGTAAAAATGGTTGACTTCAAGTTTGTCGATGTACCGGGAACGTGGCAGCATTTCAGTGTTCCCATTCGTGAACTTGAAGAAAATACTTTCATAGAAGGGAAAGCTTTTGACGGTTCGAGCGTACGTGGTTTCCAGACCATTGACGAAAGCGACATGTTGATAATTCCTGATCCCGACACCGCGATTATGGATCCCTTCACTGCCGTACCAACACTGAGCCTGGTTTGTAATATTGCTCACCCCGGTCCCGGTATGCACAAAAAGCCATACAGTCGTGACCCTCGCTATATTGCACAGAAGGCTGAGGCATATCTCCGCTCAAGCGGCATTGCTGACACCAGTTACTTTGGACCTGAAGCAGAATTCTTCATTTTCGATAATGTACGGTTCAACTCATCAGACAATATCCAGTACGCGGAGGTAGATTCAGA
>CATPCK010000679.1 GCA_955652655.1 uncultured Ktedonobacteraceae bacterium
GTTGAGCGCCTCCTCCTCGTTGGCGGCTTTGAGCCGGTAAATCATTGTATCGCGGCTTATCTGCGGGCGTCCCTTGAAGTTTTCAGTCTGGTTGTATGCCCCACAGTTTTCAATTATCGCCTTTACCCGGTGCTCAAATGCCGCGGCACGTACAACGAACTGCCCACCAAAACTCACACCCATCATACCTGCCCTTCTCGCATCCACGTCTGGTCGGCTCTCAAGGTAATCGATGACATACTTGATAGGTACCTCATAGTCAAAGCGCAGTGGAAACTCGAATTCCATCTCTCCCTGACCGGGTCCATCGATCGCCAGCACCGCCATCCCTCGTCTCAAAAAGTCATCGCCATAAATGTGCAGCTCTTCCTTCACCGAATCCAGTCCCGGGACGAGGATCACCACTGGAGGCTTGGGAGTATGCCACGGCTTGCGCAGGACGCCGTACATTGTAGCACCTCCCTCGTAGGGGATAGCTACACGTTCGCCTGGAAAGTCGAAAAAGGGCAACGCTCTCTGATAGTTATGGACAACATGTTCGTGTGCTACGCGCAACTCATGTGGCTTACGTACAAATAAATACTTACCGAAGTGATAGCAGATCGCTGCGTGGAAATAATGATACGCCGCCGACTCGTAATGGCCTTCTGCCTCGGCCTTTTCACCCATCTGCTCATGCATGGCCCCGCACTCAGACCATTTCTGGCACCAGTCATCCCATCGCTCTATACTGTTCGTTACACGCTGAAAGTCATTGGCGTCCACGCCATTGGAAATAAACCTGGGCGCCCAGTTGTCGATCGCGCTCTGTACAAATTCGTCTCTTGCCATTTGCTCTGCTCGTCCTTTCCAAAGTGTGCTTTACGCGTTGGAGAGCGTTCCTCCAAGGTAGAGATGACCGATCTCAGGGTTGTTCAGAACGTCGGTGTGCGATCCCTCCAGCCGCACACGTCCGCTCTCTAACACGATTCCGTTCGTGGCGAGGCTCAGGCCCGTACGTGCGTTTTGCTCGACCAGCACGATCGTTCTGCCACTGCTTTGCATTACCTTGATTGTCTCTACTACCTGTTTGAACGTCCTGGGATCCAGCCCCATTGATGGTTCATCCAGTAAGATCAAGCGAGGATCCAGCATCAGGCACCGTGCAAATTCGACTAAGCGCTGTTGCCCTCCCGATAGGTTGCCAGCTTTGTCTCCTGCGCGTGTTTTCACCACGGGAAACTTCTCCTCTACTTCGTGCAAACGCCGCTCCACAAGTGCCGCGTCATTCAGCATGTAGGCTCCCAGCCGTACATTCTCCTGTACCGTCATGCCTGGAAACAGGCTATGGCTCTGCGGCACCTGCACAATCCCCAGCGCCAGAATCTGGCGTGGAGTCAGCGTGGCAATAGAGCGGTTTTCAAAGGTAATGTCGCCCAGTCGTGGTTTCAACAGCCCGCTTAGCACGCGCAGCACCGTTGATTTGCCGGCCCCGTTGGGTCCGACGATACAGGTGGTCGTGCCTTGCTCTACTTCCATGCTGATCCCTTTGAGCACATCGCCCCCCTCGTATCCCGCATAAACATTGTGTACTTTTAGCAACATCACTTTAGTCTCCCAAATAGGCTTCCAGGACGTGCGGATTTGCTCGCACCTCCGCCGGCGTTCCTTCGGCGATCCTGGTGCCACGATGCATCACCATGACCTTTTCGCACAATCCCATCACAAATTCCATGTTGTGCTCGACCACCAGAAAGGTCACACCCCGCTGGTTGAGGGTACGAATGCGCTCCGTCAAGTAGTTAATCATCGTCGGATTGACGCCACCAGCCGGTTCATCCAGTAAAATGACCTGCGGCTCGGCAATCAACACAAAGGCAAACTCCAACAACTTCTTCTGTCCATATGAAAGGTTCCCGGCTGGCATGCCTTTGAGCGGCGTAAGTCCCACAAAATCCAGTAGTTCCAGCGCGCGCTTCTGCTCGTGGGTCGAACTCCAGCGGCTCAGCAACCCTTTCAAATCATTGCGTTGCGCGGCGACATGCATATTTTCCAGCACGGTCAGCCGTGGGAATATGCGTGTCAGTTGAAAGGTGCGCCCGACGCCCAGGTGGAAGACCTTATCAGGCGGCGCATTGGTAATGGTCCGTTCTTGAAAGCGTACCTGTCCGCTATCGACCCGTTCATAGCCGGTCATCACATTAAAAAGCGTTGTTTTCCCTGAACCATTGGGTCCAATTAAGCCGGTGATGGAGCCTTGTTCTACACTGATCGAACACGTATCCAGGGCGCGAATGCCTCCGAACGCTTTGGAGATACCCTGCGCTTCCAACAAGCTCATAAGTTGATGCCTTCCTTCCTCGTAACACTGGCAGAGTCACCCTGCCCGGGAAGAGTAGTGATGGTTGTGTCGTTCTCTCCCTCTGGCTGCCGCTGGCGGCGGGTCGCCTGATATTTGCCCCAACGCGTCCTCAGCGTGGGGATCACACCCTGGGGCAACAGCAGAAGGATCACCAGGAACAGCGCACCGTAGATTACCAGGTAATAGCCATTCTGGCTGAATTGCAAGGTGAAGTATTGCTGGGTTGGCTCTAAGAGCAACGCTCCCAGGATGGGGCCGGCGATCGTCCCAAGGCCGCCCAGGAACGCCATCAAGGCAACCGCCACATCGAAGGTGGCATCAAAAGCAGTGGGCGGATAGATCGACTCGACGAAATAGGCCCATACAGCCCCCACCATGCCCACAATCAGCGCGGAGATCACAAAAGCAGATAGTTTGGATGGTCCTGTCTTTACGCCAAGGCCCCGCGCCCGGTCCTCGTCGTCACGGATCGCCAGCAGCCCCAGTCCATATTTCGAGTTGCGCACCCACCACGAGATGGCGATAGCAACGAGCAAAACGACCAGGGTTACATAGTAGAATGGGATGTTGTAGAAATCGCCGCTCCAATCGGTCGGGATCGGTAATCCCAGGCCAGTAGAGCCGTTGGTGAGTCCTGTCAGGTTATAGGCCAACAATTGTAGGATAAAGAACATGGCGATCGTGATCACCACAAACGTATGCCGCCGCACGCGCAGAGCAATCCAGCCGAGCACGACGGAGAAGGCCGCCGCGACCAGGCCCGCTACCGGGACGAGCAAGAAAGGGAGATAGCCGCCGGGAATATTCCAGCGCTGGCACATGATCGCCAGGGCATAAGCGCCCAACCCGAAGTAAGCACCATGCCCCAGAGCGATATAGCCGCTATAGCCTGAAAAAATATTCCAGCCGGTTGTAGCCGCGGCAAACATCAAGGTGAAGACGGCGATGGTGGTCACCGCCGGATTGGAAAACAGCAATGGAAACACAATGACAATAAGCAGCAGAACAAGTAGCCCGACTGTTTTGATAATCTTCATTGCTTCCTTCCCTCCACCTGCCCGAACAATCCCTGTGGGCGTACCAACAGGATAATCACCAGCAGGACGAAAAAGACGGTGCTGGCCCAGACGGGCGACCAGACCACGGAGGTCACATCTTCGACGACGAGCATCCCGACTGAGGCGATCAGAGCGCCTCTCAAACTGCCCATGCCGCCGAAGATGATGATAGCCAGCAGACGCGAGATCAAGTCATAGGAGCTACCAGCATTAAAAGCGTTGGTAGCTCCAAAGGCCATGCCTCCGGCAGCGGCAAGCGCGACACCGATACCAAACGTGATCATCGAGACGCGCTCGACATCAACGCCAATAAGCTCGGCCGCTGTGCGATTCTGCATTGAGGCGCGCAAGCCATAGCCAAATTTGGTGCGATAGAGTAGCAGGTAAAGTCCCCCCAACAGCAATACCGCCAGCAAGAAGCCAAACACATAAATGTAGGAGAGATAGAAGCCCCCAATGGGAAAAGACGCCGTGACATACCAGGCTTGCAGCTTGACGTTGTCGGCAGAGAAAATGATGTTGAGGAAGCCTTCAATAATCAGTGCCACACCGAACGTGACCAGGATGGACAGCATCGTGCGATCACGTTTGATCGGGCGGATAAAGAACCACTCGATCAGCAGCCCCAAACCAAACATGACGGGCATAGTGATGAGCAGCCCCACAAATAGATCAATGTGCAGCTTTTGCTCCAAAAAAAAGCTGAGGTAGGCACCCAGAATCACCAGCGCGCCTTGTCCGACATTGATAATATCCATTACCCCGAAAACAAGCGTCAGCCCGGATGCCATCAAGGCATAGACCCCTCCGGTCAATATACCGGTGATGATTGCTTCAACAATGATTCCCACGATAAGCCCTCTTTCCATATTATGGAAGCCCGGTAACGGCATCGTTCTGTAGGGGCGGGAGTGGTGTTGAGGTGGAGGGGACGCTTGCGTCGCCCTCGTCCGAAACACCCCACCCACGGTGACGCCGCCTTCCTCGTTCCCCGCCTGCGCCCCTCCCTCGCTCTAAACCACCTTTCAGGACTCTGTTAGGGCCAGCTTGGCTTGGGAAACTCAGGTTTATTTGTTGCCTGAGAAGCTGGATACACTGATACCAACGAGCCTTTCTGCCATTGGAACAGGTATCCTGTTGCAAGAATATTTTCGCCCTGTGCGTTGAACTTCACTGGACCTTGCACGCTCTGGTAAGTACTGCCGGAGTGGAGTTCAGCAATAAGCTTCGCATTATCGATGCTGTTAATTTTGGTCGCTGCCTGCTGAAACACCTGCCCTACTGCGAAAGCCTCCGCCACGTCGGAACTGATACCATCTGCTGTGCCACCATACTTCGCCAGGAAGTCCTTCACCATTTGTGCATTCTGGAAGGTGTTGATCGAGGGATACCACCCACCGTTCGGCACATACACGCCCTCTGCGTTTTTAATGCCACCAATGGCATTGGTAAATTGTGAACCCTGGTCTGGACCCGCTGTAGCAATGATGGCATGCGGGTTATAATGTTGTTGCTTGAAAGCCTGGATGTAAGCAACGATATCAGGCAACAATGTGCCAGTAACTATGACCTGCGCTCCCGAGGCGATCATCTTTTGCGCGATTGGCGTATAGTCGGTGGTTTCCGACGGGTATACCTGGTATGAGGCAGTTTTGACCCCACCTTGCTCCAGGAGCTTCCGCGCAGTATCAACCTGTGGCTGGGTAAATGGGTCATTCTGGGTTGCATAGGCGGCTGTTGCGGGCCGCTGCCCTGCCGGCAAGGACAGGATATACTGTGAAAAGCTAACCAGCAGATTGGCAACTGGAGCAGAAACGTCGAATAGATTATGCAGTCCTTGAGTAAAGACGGAGGGACCACCACCAGCGCCTTCGATCATCGCATAATTATAGCGATTGGCAACGACCGATGACGCTTTCGTCAGCAAAGAGGAGAATGGCCCGAACACTATGTCACAATGATCAACCGTGATCAGTTTCTGATAGTTGGTGACGACCTGCGTTGTACTGCTGGCATCAGAGAGAATGTCCAATTGAACCTGGCGACCAAGCACACCGCCGTTTTTGTTGACGGTATCGGCCCACAATTTGTACCCCTGCTCAAAGGCTTTGCCATCGGCAGAGAAATCGCCGGAAAGAGATAATGAAATACCGATCTTGATGGGTGTTTTAGACTGGCTAGTGCCGCTTGCAGATGGAGTACTGGTACTGGTGCTTCCACCGCAGGCGCTGAGTACGAGAAGTGCTGCGATCAACACGCCAACGATCTTCAGTATTGGCTGTTGCCATAAGGCGGTTCGTATTTGCACGGTTGTCCTCCTTTGTTCTAAAGGGTAAACACAATGTCTACCCCTGGTTCCTTAGACGCCACCCATGTGGCGTTTGAGCAAATCGAGTGTGCCGCTTCTACAGGGATTGCCGGAAACAACTCGAGATGTATGCTCATTCCCTCTCTATCTTCGTCTCTAGCTTTGATATGGTCACCTGAATGCTGAAACTTACCCCAAAAGTCCCAGGGGCTCCTCTATCAGCGTTGCTATAGTATCCAGGAATTGCGCTCCTCGTGCTCCATCTACTGCGCGGTGGTCGCATGAAAGGGTGAGCACCATCATAGGCTGCACTGCCGGCTGACTATGTACAGGCACAACACGTTCGCTTATGCGCCCTACGGCCAGGATAGCAGCCTGTGGTTGATTGATGATGGCATTGAAAGCATCGACATTGTACATTCCCAGGTTGCTTATCGTGAAAGTACCGTCGCTTATATCCTGTGGTCGAAGCTTTCCGGCCTGCGCCTTTGCCGTCAACTCCATACGCTGGCGAGCAATCTCGCCCAGACTGAGGGTATCCGCCCGGTGAATAACAGGGACAACCAATCCTTCCTCAATGGCTACTGCTAACCCTATATGTACTTCTTGCTTAAGGGTTATGTTGCCCTCGCTCCATGACACATTGAGACGGGGATGCATTCTCAACGCCGCCGCTGCGATTTTTACCAGCAGGTCGGTGTAGGTTACTTTTTCGGCGGACCGCTTCAGGATGTGCTCTCGCCATGTAATCAGCCGGCTTGCATTGACCTCGCGCACAAGGTAAAAGTGTGGCACACTCGTCCAACTCTGCGTTGTACGCTGCTCCATAATGCGCCAGGTATTACCCAGGGTCAGCTCGTTAGCAGTAGCGGCAGAAGTTTCTGTTGCCGCAATGACCTCTGCAACTTCTTCTGTGGCAGGGGGAGCTTGAACGGTCGCCGCCAGCACGTCTGCCGCCAGCACTGCTCCTCCTGGTCCAGTACCTGTAATCACCGCCAGGTCTTTCCCCTGCTCGGCCGCCAATCGTCGCGCTTTGGGAGAAGCCATCATCAAGCGAGCGGTGGCTTTCGTAGGCGCGGCTTTGTCCTGGTTCTGCAGGTACGCCAGTACGTCAGCCTTCTGAATACGCTTGCCTGCCGATTTCACCTGGCTCAAATCCAGGTTGTGTTCGGCCGCTATACGCGAAGCCAGCGGGCTGGCCCCCGTCTGGGCCCGATTTATCGCGCCCCGTTGTCCCCTCACGCCCTGTTGCCCCATCTCATCCTGTTGTCCCCTCACGCTCCTTTGTCCCATCTCGCCTTGTCGCTCCATCGCACCCTGTTGCCCCTTCACGCTCTGTCGCTCCATCGCACCCTGTTGCCCCCTTGCATCCTGCTGCCCCCTCCCACTCTGTTGCCCCATCATATCCGTAGGGGCGGGGGTGGAGTTGGGAAGGGTGGGGGCCCTTGTGGCCGCCCGCGGGTGGAGGTGGTCACCCCGCGTGCCTTGTGCTCGCTCTGACTGAGGCTCAGGTGCTTCCTCAACAGCAAGAATGGCGGCAATCACCTGCCCCACCGGGACATCGTCACCAGCGGTAAACGCCACGTGAGCAAGCACCCCGTCTGCTGGCGCTTCAATCTCAACCGTCGCCTTGTCGGTCTCGATTTCTGCCAGCGGTTCGCCCTTTGCAACCTGCTCACCCTCCGCCTTGAGCCACTGCACTATCTTACCCGTTTCTTGCGACATTCCCAGCGCTGGTAGGATGACATCTGTAGCCATCATTGGTCTCCTGTATTGGCCTCTACGTTCAGATTAGATTGTGTCTCACGCGTTGTGGGCAAGGGGCCGTCAACGGTGTAATAGCGTACACCTGCTACAAGCAGTTTCTCTGCTGGGAAACGTGTAATGACCTCGCAGCCATTCCTCGTGACGATCAATTGTTCCTCGATGCGCGCCGCCGACCAGCCATCTGAAGCGGGCCAGAAAGTCTCAAGGGCGAATACCATACCCTCTTCGATCACCTCCGGGTGGTCAAGCGAGACCAGTCGGCTGAAAATAGGCTTCTCCCAGATCGAAAGTCCCACGCCGTGACCGAATTGCAGCGCGAAGGCAGCCTCTTCATTCGGGAAGCCAAACTCTTCGGCTTTAGGCCAGAGCTTGACGATATCAGCGGTGGTCACCCCTGGTTTGATTGCATTGACCGCTCTATCCAGCATATCGCGGCAATATTTGTAAGCGTCTACCTGCGCCTGCGAAGCGCTCCCTACGACGAATGTGCGGTAGTAACAGGTGCGATAGCCGTTATAGCTGTGCAGTATATCGAAATACGCAGGGTCCCCGGGTCTTAACGCGCGATCGGTATAGACATGTGGATGAGGACTGCAACGTTCGCCGGAAATGGCATTGACGCCTTCTACGTGCTCAGAGCCCAGGTCGTACAGAACCTTGTTGACCAGGCCGACACACTCATTTTCCCGTATGCCGGGCCTCAAAGCACGGTACAGTTCATCATAGGCTGCGTCTACCATCATGCAAGCGGTGGCGAGTAAAGTGATCTCATCCTGCGTCTTGATCAGGCGGGCCTTTTGCATCAACTGTTGTCCATCAACCACTTTGATGCCCTCTGCTTGCAAAGCGAAAAGTACCGGCATTTCAACGACATCCACCCCTATCGGCTCGTTGAGCAGCCCGCGCTCTTCCAATTCGATGCGGATCTTTTTCGCTACATTCTCGGCTCGACCCGCTTCAGGCGACATCGCTCCGCGCTGCGTAGAGATGCCGGCACGGGAACGATCATCGCCTAACCAGGGACAGTAGAGCTTGTGATGCCGCGCTGCTGAGCCGAAATCCCACATGATCGGCTCATCGTCCCGTGGCAGGAGACTGAAGCGTGCCAGTTTGTCCATCGCCCACGTTCCGATATGGGTAGCCGTGATATAGCGTATATTGTTCATGTCGAAACAGAGTAAGGCCCCCATTTCAGACTCTTTGAGCAGTTTTTTGATACGCGCAAGACGCTCGGTGCGCAGGCGCTCAAAGTTCACCCTTTCTTCCCAGTCGACACCCATCAGACCATAGGTTTTGATCGCCATGACTTTTCTCCTTCATCGCATTTATGGACCCGACGATGACTTTCACGAAATCAACCGGACAGCTGTAGGAGCCGGTTTATCGCGCTCACCGCCGATTGATCGGCCCTCGATGGATGTTCCGCTATCCAGATGAACAGGTTAAAAAATAGTAATCCATTCCTTAAACCCGACCACATAAAGTCTTTGCAACCTCCATGACCGAATCGGCAGTGGGAACGGTCAAATCTTCCAGCGCTGGCGAGAATGGCACTGGCACATTCATTGCTCCCATACGTTTGACCGGGGCATCCAGGAAGTAGAATGCTCCATCAGCGATCACGGCTGCGATTTCAGCCGTCACGCCGTAGCGTTCGTAGCCTTCATCCACCACCATGACACGGCTCGTCTTTTTAGCAGATTCGATCAGTGTGTCCTTATCAAGAGGGTACATGGTGCGAGGATCAATGACTTCTGCGCTGATATCGAGCTTCTCCAGTCCCTCTGCCGCGCCCAGCGCGATCTGTACCATGCTGCTTGTCGCCACAATGGTGATATCGTTACCGGGGCGTTTGATATCGGCGACGCCGAAGGGGATGGTATAGTCACCCTCCGGTACGGACCCTTTCAACTGGTACATCATTTTGTCTTCGAAGAAGATCACAGGATTGTCGTCGCGGATGGCAGTTTTCAGCAGCCCTTTTGCGTCATAGGGAGTCGAGGGCAGCACAACAATTAAGCCGGGGATATGGCTGACCCACGCGTGCAGGCTCTGGCTGTGCTGCGCAGCGGTTCGACGGGTTGCTCCCAGCGTGGTGCGTACCACCAGCGGAACCTTCAGTTTGCCGCCGGACATATAGTGGACCTTAGCAGCCTGGTTAACGATCTGGTCCATCGCCAGACCAATAAAGTCGCCAAACATGATATCGACGATGGGACGCATGCCGGTCATCGCCACACCTACCCCCATGCCTGTAATGCCAGCTTCAGAGATGGGTGTGTCGATCACACGCGAGGTCCCAAATTCTTCGACGAGCCCTGCAAGGACTTTGAACGGTGTGCCGGCTTCGGCCACGTCTTCACCCATGATGAAGACGCGTGGGTCGCGACGCATTTCCTCGGCTAATGCTTCACGGATAGCCTGGCCGAGAGTAATCTCGCGTACTCCCTGACCGGCGTTCTGGCTCGTTGTGGTACTAAGCATAGACATCTTGCTCCACCTCGCTCGGATCTGGATACGGCGCGTTCAGCGCAAATTGTTCACCCGCCTCCACTTCGGCTCGCACCCGTTGCTCTATCTGCTCAAATGTCCCGCTGGTGGCGTCTCCTTGCGCAATCAACCATTCAGCAAGCAGCTTCAGCGGGTCTCGTTCCGTCTTCCAGTGCTCTTCCTCTTCCTTGGAGCGGTAGTAGGACCGCTGGATATCACCGACGTGGTGTCCCAGGTAACGATAGGTATTGCAGAGCATGAAAGCTGGCCCCTCACCCTGGCGAGCCTGCTCCACCATGCGCAGCGCTGTGGTATACACTGCGCGAACATCCTGGCCGTCCACTTCTTCGGTCGGAATGCCAAAGGCTTTGGCCCTGGCACTCATCTCTCCGGCGGTCGTCTCGGAATTGTGGGTGTACTCGTTGTACTGGTTGTTCTCACAGACGTAGATAACGGGGAGTTTCCACAGCGACGCCATGTTCATCACTTCGTATAGCACTCCCTGACCAAGCGCGCCATCTCCGAAGAAACAGACCGTCACCAGGTCACTGCCGCGCATTTTGCTCGACATAGCGGCACCGGTGGCAATGCCTGCGCTTCCTCCGACGATCGCATTCGCGCCAAGGTTGCCAGTATCCTGGTCCGCGATGTGCATGGAGCCGCCTTTGCCGCGGCAGTAACCAGCTTCCTTGCCCAGCAACTCGGCAAACATTCGATCGACTGAGGCTCCTTTTGCCAGGCAATGCCCATGGCCGCGATGCGTGCTGGTGATGTAGTCATCGCGGCGTAAGGCCGAGCACACCCCCACAGCTACTGCCTCCTCACCGATGTAGAGGTGGGCAAGGCCTGGCATTTTGGCACTGATATAAAGTTGATTGACATGTTCTTCGAAAATGCGGATTTTGAGCATCTGCTCATATATGGATAGCCAGCGGACTTGCTCAGTTTCTAACAATTGAGCGCCTGCCGTGGGCACCTGGTCACTTGCAGGATGCCTGGCTTCCACAAATTCGCCTGAGCCGGATGCCTTCGATTGCGACATTGCTCTTCTCCATAAAATAGGTACATTGCTGGATGTAATACACCTTCTATTCGTCTAAGCCGGCCATTTTTGCCAGCACTTTGAACACGATATAGAAATCTTGCTTCGCCAGCCCCATAGCGCGTGCGGCAGTAAGAAACTCGTTGCTGGTTGCTGTAGTTGGCATTGGTACATCGAGTTCTCTGCCCATCTCGAGCGCCAGCAGCATGTCCTTCTGCATCATGTTCACGTCGAACCAGGCTTCGTCTGGCGTCGAGAGTATAAAAGGTGTGCGATACTTTAGCGAAGGCGAGGCGATGACGCTGTTCAGCATAACTTCGAGCGCCGTTTCACGAGGAACTCCTCCCTTCTCGGCCAGCAGCAATCCCTCACAGAAAGCCATCATTTGCACTTGCAGATTGAGGTTGATAGCGATCTTCATCAAGACGGCCTGCCCATTCGAACCCACGTAGTTAACTTTTGGGCCGATATCCAGCAAAATAGGTTTGACTTGCTCGTAGGTCGCTTTTTCACCACCGACCATGAGAGAGAGGTTGCCCTGTTCGAGGGTAATCACGCTGCCAGACACAGGGGAGTCAAGCATCCGCGCACCTTTTTCGGCGACCTCTGTAGCGAGTTTTTTGGAGGCCGCTGGACTGATGGTGCTCATGTCGATATAAATCTTGCCTTTTCCCAGGCCGGCTAGTATGCCATGATGACCACCTACGACCTCGTGCAGAGCATTGGTATTTGTTACCATGGTGAAGGTCACGTCAGCAGATTCTGCAACCGCGCGCGGCGTATCGCCCCACTGCATACCAGCGTCTAGCAGCCATTGTGCCTTCGACTTTGTGCGATTGTATCCAGTAACACTGTGGCCTGCGTCAAGGAGTCGCTTCGCTACGCGACTACCCATGGCTCCTAACCCGACAAATCCAAGCTTAGCCATAACAACCTCCAACTCGACCCTACAAAAGGGGTCTACTGTAGGTCCCCGATTTATCAGTAGGTTCTCTTACATCTTCGCGAACCTGCCGCAGGTGAGCACGCATGGCAACACGGGCAGCTTCCGGGTCACGCCTGCTGATGCTTTCAAGGATGCGTTTATGATGAACCTGCCCACGTTGTGGGCCACCTTCAACTTCAAAGATTTGTTTACGCTGTTCACTCAGCAAGTTAACAATAGAGTTTACCAGGATGAGGATAAGTGTATTTTGGGTTCCCTGCGCCAGCGCTTCGTGAAAGTTGTTGTCGGCCGAAATAAATGCGTCTGCGTCGTTCAAGTTTTCATCCATCACCCTCACAGCCTCGCGCATAGCAACAATCTCTTTTTCTGTTGCTCGCGCAGCGGCCAGGGCAGCAATTTCTATCTCAAGAATTTCGCGGACTTCAACAAGGTTATCTGATCCGCCCACTTCTCCTAACTTCAATTTCATCGCCAGGTCGATTGAGTTCTGCATAGCCTCGTGCGCCCCATCAATGACAATCGTCCCTCTGCCGGGACGCATATCGACAAGTCCTTTCTGAGCCAGGATTTTCATTGCTTCACGTACCGCGGTTCGACTGACATGAAACTGCTCAGCCAGCTCA
>CATPCK010000680.1 GCA_955652655.1 uncultured Ktedonobacteraceae bacterium
CCAAGCAGTTGCCTGGTCAACTCCAGGTGACCCTGGTGCAATGCGCAATGTTCGATGGCGTGCAACAGAGCATCACGCATCGTCATCGGCTCTTCATTGAGCGTAGGATGATAGCTAACGGGTACACTCACGGGCTGATCCATCCGTTCGTCGGGGAGCGTATGCAGCAGCTCCTGCATAGCAGCCAGCCAGCGTTCGTAGCGTGCTGCTAACTCTGTTGCTGTGCCAGTGGCGCGGAATTCTGAGCGCCGGTCGCGCTGCACATCACGCCCGCCTGCCAACTCCAGTACCCAGTATTCAGCGGAGCCTATGAGATGCGTGGCCAGCACAAAGGCCGAGTTGCTCTCAGGAAGTTCGAGGGGGCTATTGAGATCGACATCGGAGATATCCCTGAATTGGGCTAGCGCATTGCGTGCGATACGTTCAAGAACAACAGCAAAATGGCTCGCTTCACCTGGCATTTCACTTACCTCGTTTCTTTGCTTCATCATACAAACAAACATGGATGAGCGCACTATAATGCCCTCATCCATGTCCGTTCTTAATATAATGCTGCTAAATCTACGCCTTCTTAAAAGTACACGTCACCTTACCAAAAGCAATCGCATCTCCGTCGTTAATCGACGCGGGCTTGTCCGGCTCCAGGCGTTTGCCATTGAGGCGCGTGCTATTGGTGCTGTTCAGGTCCGTCAGCGTATAGGCGCTGCCAATATGCTCGAGCGTCGCATGTATGCGCGAAACAGTATCCGAACCCTGCGCATTGCTCAGGTCCACCTCTGGCTGTGTACCACCGATATCGTGATCGTAGCGTCCCACCAGCGCCCGCTCCCCCGCGAGTTTAACCTGCTTACCATCACCGAAGGTCAGATAACCCCAGGTGGCCGTGGCATCAAACGCTGGTCTGGCGGAAGGTTTCGCCTCAAGTGGCCTTTGTGCCGGTAACGTAGGTTCCAGGTCTGGCGGCGGTGTATAGAAGACCTCCTCTTTTTTCGGCTGCGCCTGGGGCTTGGGTGCCACAGGTTGTGGCTTCACCGGGGGCACTGGAGGCACCGGCAGCGGATTCACAGGTGGTGTATAATAAACCTCCTCTTTTTGCGGTTGCTTCGGTGCTGCCGGTGTGCCCTGCTTGGGAGCCGATGGAGTATAGGTAATTGTCGTTTGAGGCTGTACAGGTGGCTCCTTCGGCGCAGGAGGTACATATGGCCCCGGCTCCGGTGGTGGTGTATACACAGGAGTCTGCGCTTGCGGCGGTGGTGGCGTATACGTAGGCTGTGACGGCGGCTGTACAGATTGAGCTACCTGCGTTGACGCGACCGGCTGATAGATCGACGCCCCGCACTTCGGACAGAATGAAGCATTATCTTGCACTTCCGACTTACAGTTCGGACAGAGCGTCACCAGCGGCTTTCCACAGCCAGTACAGAAGGTATCGCCAGGTTCATAGGGAGTATTGCAGCTTGGGCAGCGTAACCGCTTTGATGAAGGTGCCGGTACCGGCTGAGCATCTACAACCTGTGGCGGTGGAATATAAACCGGCGTCGACGGAGTATACTGCGGCGGCGGTAGATATTGTGGCGGCGGAGGCGCCCATTGTTGCTGAATCTGTGGCATAATATGCATCGGCACTGGTCCAATCTGGATCTCAGGCCTCTGTTGCCGCACCAATCCATCTACCACATTCAATACCTGGTTGCCAAGGCTCGCCTGCCTGATCGCCCCGGCTCCCGCCGTAATCATCAACGGCCACAGCACAGGGGCAGCAATAATACCAACCGCCCCCACTGCAGCCTTATCCATCCATTTTTGCTGGCCGATCATCGCCAGTACTCCACCGCCCGAACGCTGTATAATCACACTCAGGGCCGCTTGTAGACCTATCAGAGCTTCAAAGTCACTGCCCTTCTTCAATTGCACCATCACCTGGTTGTTGTCGCCAACATGCTGTGCCTGGTAACCCTGCGCCCGGTAGATATTCTCCAGATTATTCGCAAGTAGCTCGATATCTATATCATCCGCATTGTAAAATCGCGCATCCATCCTACTCTCTCCTTTTTAGGGTGTATGAATTGTTTGCAGGTCATCAACCAAACGGATCGGCCGTAGGGGCAGATTTATCGCGCCCACCGCCGATTTATCGGCCTCACACCTTCTTTCCGCTCGCACGCCTCCAACTTTTTCATACACCCTCCTTATGGTTATGATTGTGTCGGTGGCGGCGTCATTGGTACAGGTCCCGTCTGTACATTGGGCTGTTGCTGGCGTACCAATCCATCCAGTATCGTCATCACCTGGTTGGCAAGTCCAGCTTGCCGGAACGCCCCCACTCCCGCTGTCACTAACAATGGCCACAAAGCTGGAATGGCAACGCCAACAGCGCCCACAGCGGCCTTGTCCACCCATTTTTGCCGGCCGGCCGCGACCAACACGCCACCAGACGTACGCTGGATAGTCACAGTCAATGCCGCCTGCATTCCAATGACCGCTTCAAAATCACTGCCCTTCTTCAACTGTACCATCATCTGCTCATTGTTGCCAATCTGCTGTGCCTGGTATCCCTGGCCGCGAAAGAAATGCTCAAGGTCCGTGGCGAGCCGCTCAATATTCAGGTCGTTGCTGCTATAAAATCGGGCATCCATGCATGTTCTCCTTCAAAATGTTTCATTATGCTTTATGGTATTTATTAGATGATTCGCCAGAGTTTGTTTTATCGAGTGAAGCGATATTCCTCCTCAAAGTATACGAGTTACCAGAGTTAAGGTTAGAAGACACAGGCAATCCTCCAGCCACTAATAAAGTATATCATTTGGGGCATAACAGAGATAATGGAGAGCCAAAATATCGTGTGTTATAATACCGGAAAAACCAGATCATGCCACACCAAAGAAAAAGATCGTATGACAGAACAAATAGATACTATACCAGCAGTCTCTGAGAACAGCAACGGCCTATACTCGCGTAATACCCTGCGTTATATCATCCTCGGCCTGCTAGGCGCGCGCCCCATGAGCGGCTACGATATCAAACAGGCCTTCGACCGTGCCCTCGCCAGCTACTGGAACGCCGGAAACAGCCAGATCTACACCACCTTGAAGGCCCTCAGCCACGCGAAACTTGTCGAAGCCGAAGTCATCGTCCAAAAAAGTCGCCCCAACCGCAAAGTCTATCGCCTCACGCCCGCGGGCCAGTCCGAACTTGATCGCTGGCTGCAAGAAGACGTTCCCGCACGCTTCTCCAAAGACGATTTTCTCACAAAACTCTTTTTCTGTGGCGAAACCTCGGACGAAGTAGCCCTCAAACACCTGTTGGAACATCGCGCCAGCCTGCTTAACCAGCTTGAGCACATGGAGTGGGCGCGCCAGCAATATGCCACGCGCCCCACTCGTCGTCCCCGCCTCCTCGAATATCAAATGCTCGTGCGCGACTATAAAGAAGCCGTCCTCAAAGCTGGCCTCGAAGTCACCGAACGTGCCATCGAGCGCCTCCAGGCAAAAGAAAATGCCTGAGTAAAGCAATGAGGATATTTGAGTCTGATCTCTAACCCGGCTGCCAGTTATATCTCCTATAAATCTCCAACGTCTGCTTATCGCCCGGCACATAGC
>CATPCK010000681.1 GCA_955652655.1 uncultured Ktedonobacteraceae bacterium
CGAATACAAAGCTGATCCCGCCACCGATATGCTGTGTCTGAACACGGGTGCAGCTTTATTAGCCAACGAACAGGTTGCAACGCTGCGTGAGGGGATCAATCTGGCTCGTGCCACCTTGCAAGATGGCAAGGCAAAACAGAAGCTACAGGACGTTATTTCCTGCTCTCGCGCTTTGAGTAGTTGAGGTGGCCCATGTTTCTCGACCAGATTGTGACCCAAACACTGAAAGACCTGGAACAACGCAAGAATGAATGCTCACTGTCGGAAATGATGCTCCATGCGGTCGCTCAACCCTTACCACGAGACCTGTTGGAGGCCCTCCACACCAGGAGGGTTGTGGATACTTTGAACACACCTGCTAACACTGCGATAGGCGGCACTGTTACAAGTAATCAACCGCAAGTACATCTGATCGCGGAGGTGAAACGTGCATCACCCTCCAAAGGGTTGCTAGCGCCACACTTCGACCCGGTGGCGCTAGCACGCATCTATGCAATGCATGGCGCTACTGCGATCTCTGTTCTAACTGAACCTCACTTCTTTCTTGGCTCATTGCGGCACCTGAGAGCAATTAAAGAAGTAGTGAGTATTCCTGTGCTGCGTAAAGATTTCATTGTAGATGAGTACCAGATCTACGAAGCACGAGCGTGGGGTGCGGATGCCATACTGCTCATCTGCGCTATCCTCAACGATGAACAACTCAAGCATTTGCTTCACGTTGCCCATGATCAACGTATGCGTTGCCTGGTAGAAGTGCATAGTGTCGAGGAGGCACAGCGGGCTGTAGCAACCGGGGCACAAATCATTGGAGTGAACAGCCGCGACCTCGTGACCTTTCACATGAACCCCTATCTCATGCGAGAACTACGGTACATTATCCCGGAAGACCGTGTAATTGTTGCTGAAAGCGGTATCCATTCCGCAGCAGACGCCCGTCGGCTGGCCCGCTATGGCGTCCACGCAATGCTGGTAGGTGAATCACTGGTAAAATCTCATGATATACAGGGACAGATGCACTCATTATTAGAAGGGGCAAACCAAAGTGTTCAGGTAAAAATATGCGGCCTGCGTACACATCTACACATGAACGCTGCGATAGAAGCTGGCGCAGACATGCTCGGCCTGATGTTTTACGAGCCGAGTCATCGTTATATAGAGCCAGCGCAGGTAAAAATGCTGCTAGAAAACACACGTTTCTCCGCTTCACCTGGGGATGAACAGGTTGCACCTGATCTTGTTGGTGTCTTCGTCAATAAGGAAGCTGATTTTATCAACGAGGTTGTTGAGCAGGTCGGGCTACACTTTGTACAGTTGCATGGCAATGAACCACCAGGCTTCTGCCAGTCCATCAAGCGCCCCGTCATTAAGGCGCTTCAACTTGTTGATAGAAATGACCAGGGCATAGTCAAAGCCTATCAAGAGGCTGCATGGCGCATCCTGCTCGATACACCCTCTAGCGGCTGGGGCGGTACAGGCACGACACACAATTGGGAGATTGCTCACAACCTGGCACAGGATACCCCTATCTTACTCGCCGGTGGCCTGACGCCAGAGAATGTGACGGAGGCAATTTCTTGCGTCCACCCATGGGGTGTCGACGTCAGCAGCGGGGTAGAGACCAACAAAGCCAAAGATGTGGCAAAGATACATGCATTCATTAAGAATGTGCGCATGAATACCGCGAAACATTGAGATTCGTAGCCACAACTTTTTATCTCTTATCTTTTCTCCATCAAATATCCAAACATTGAAAGGCAATAGAGCTTTGCAAACACATCATACAAAAGAGGCAGGAACATATCAGCATAACCTCTACCCCGACGAGCGTGGCCGTTTTGGCCCCTTCGGGGGGAAGTTTGTTCCCGAAAGCTTGATGGCGGCACTCTCAGAGTTAGAAGCGGCGTATCAGGATGCATCTAACGACCCTGGCTTCCAACTCGAGCTACAAGCACAGCTTTCAAGTTTTGTCGGGCGCCCAACAGCGCTCCATTATGTGCCACGCTTCTCGCAAATGGTTGCACCCAACATCAAAGTGTACCTCAAACGCGAAGACCTGGCCCATACAGGTGCTCACAAAATCAACAATGCGCTGGGTCAGGGTTTGCTGGCCGGGCGCATGGGAAAGAAACGTATCATTGCCGAAACTGGCGCTGGCCAACACGGCGTCGCGACCGCTACCGTCTGTGCCATGCTTGGACTTGAATGTATTGTCTATATGGGCGAGCTCGATATTCAACGCCAATTGTTTAATTTGTTTAGGTTGAAGTTGGTGTTATAGTAGTTTTGGTTGGTCGGCAGCGGCAGTCGTACATTGAAAGATGCCATTAATGAGGCAATTCGTGACTGGGTCACCAATGTTGAGACAACATTCTACCTTATCGGGTCAGCAGTTGGGCCACACCCCTACCCGCGCATCGTGCGAAACTTTCAAGCCATTATTGGCGAAGAGGCGCGAAAACAGATCCTCGCACAAGAGGGACGCATGCCTGATATGGTCGTTGCCTGTGTAGGGGGCGGCAGTAATGCTATTGGTATGTTCTATCCCTTCGCTGATGCACTAGATGTACAACTGCTAGGAGTGGAAGCCGGAGGAATCAGCCTGGAAGCGGGGAAGCATGCGGCAACATTAGTAGCAGGCAGACCAGGGATACTTCATGGAGCAATGAGTTATCTCCTACAAAATGGCGATGGACAGGTACTGGAGACACATAGCATTTCAGCCGGGCTCGATTATCCCAGTGTAGGGCCTGAGCATAGTTATATGAAAGAGACAGGCCGTGCAACCTACGTCTCAGCCAACGACGCAACCGCACTGCGCGGATTACAAGCATTGAGCCAGAGTGAAGGCATTATCCCGGCGTTGGAACCAGCACATGCCCTGGGATACCTGCTAGAAATGGGGAATCGTGGGGAGATTCCCAAGGGATCTTTGATCATTGTGAACCTGTCAGGACGTGGCGACAAAGATATGCTTACCGTGGCACAGGCATTAAATGTGACACTGTAAGAAAGGAATAAATGATGCAAATGACGAACGAGAACAGCATACAACACAGACACCATGCCACTTTATTACCAGCAACTCGGATAACGCACGCCTTCGAGCATGCACAAAATGAAGAGCGAGGCATACTCATTCCCTACTTTATGTGCGGCTATCCATCGGCTGCACAAAGCATCGAGCTTGTACTGGCGGCCGCCGCAGGGGGAGCCGATATCATTGAACTGGGCATGCCATTCAGTGATCCCCTGGCCGATGGCGCAACGATCCAACATGCAGGACATGTTGCTCTTGAACGCGGGATGACCATCAAGGGCTGCCTGGAGATTGCTCGCCAGGTCGCGGCACATTGCGCTGTCCCGTTGCTCTTCATGGGCTACTATAATCCCATCCTGGCATACGGCCTTGGGCGTTTCTGCCAGGAAGCTGCGGCTAACGGCGTCTGTGGCTTCATTATTCCTGACCTGCCTCCCGAAGAGGCACTACCGTTGCAACAGGCCGCAAATCAATATGGTCTTGCGCTGATCTTCCTCGTGCCTCCTACCACCAGTGATGACCGTATTGCCCAGATTGTCAAAATCGCGACAAGCACCCCTGGTGGATTTCTCTACTGTGTTTCACTCAGTGGCGTCACTGGTTCACGAGCGGCTTTGCCAACGCACTTACGTAGTTTCATTACGAGGATCCGTGGCTATACGAAAGATTATAACCTCCCGTTGGTCGTTGGCTTCGGACTCTCAACACCCGAGCACATTGCTGAGGTTACAAGCTACGCCGAAGGAGCAGTTGTGGGCAGCGCCCTGGTCAATCTCATCGATCAGCACGAGGAGAGTCAACAGGTCGAGGCTGTGAAAAAATATATCGAAAGTCTTCGTAAGAGATAACGGAAATACTGGGAAAAAGACGCTTACCGGGAATGGCGTCTCACTGATTTTCCTCCCCTTGCTTTCATCCCTTACAATAGACAACATATCTACTCTGTTCGATATACGTAAATAACTCACGGATATATATCTGCAGAGCGGGTAGATAGAACTACAAAAGGGGTGAGTCGATCCATGTACTGTCGGGGTATCAGAGGAGCAACGACTGTCGAACGAAATGAACGAGAAGAAATACTGGCGGCTACGACGGAGCTATTAGAATTGCTCATCCAGAACAATGACCTGCGCGCGGAAGATGTGGCCAGCGCTCTCTTCACCGTCACAGAAGACCTGGACGCAGAATTTCCAGCATTGGCTGCACGTAAGCTTGGCTGGAATAATGTAGCGTTGATGTGTGCCCGCGAAATTCCTGTTCCCCACAGTTTGGAGAAGTGTATTCGAATCTTACTTCATGTCAATACGACACGTAGCGCGGCGGAATTACAGCATGTTTATATACGGCGCGCGGTCAATCTGCGACCGGGTATTGAGCAATGAACACTAGATACTCGTTGCAGACAGCGACGCTAAAGCAAAAGCATCTACAGTAAGCAGGCAATCATGACAATGGTGTCAAGATGGGCCGAGGCACTGGCAACGACGGAGCAGCAATAATCCATTTTGACACATTTATTAAAGGAGTTTTGATCATGATTGTCGTTATGAAAGCGCATTGCGATGACAAAGACATCGACAATGTTTTAACCTTCCTCGAGAACCACGGTTTAAGCGGACATCCTTCGCGAGGCGTAGAACGCACCATCATCGGCGTCCTTGGCGCTGTTGGCCCTTCTGGCACACCCGGGAGTATTGGTGGCATCAATCCCACCATAGGCGAGTCTCTGGAATGTCTCCCCTGCGTCGATTCTGTGCTGCGCGTTACCAAACCTTATAAGCTAGCCAGTCGTGAGTTTCACCCTGAGGATACCCGTGTAAATATTCCCGTTCCGTGTGTTTCCCAGGGTACCATGCAAATTGGCGGCGCAGAAGTTGTGATGATGGCAGGGCCGTGTACAGTCGAAAGTGAAAAGCAGTTGATGACCACGGCGCGGGCTGTTCGCAATGAGGGAGCAGTCATCCTGCGTGGGGGAGCCTTCAAACCGTCAACCTCGCCCTATGGCTTCCGCGGCATGGGTGAGGAGGGGTTGAAACTGCTCGCTAAAGCTCGCTCAGAGTTTGGTATGGCGGTCATTACTGAAGTAATGACACCCACAGATGTACCGATGGTCTGTGAATATGCCGATATCCTGCAAATTGGCACCCGGAACATGCAAAACTATATGCTCCTCGACGAAGTAGGTCGCACAAACAAGCCCGTGGTACTCAAGCGCGGCATGTCCGCCACCATTGAGGAGTGGCTACTAGCAGCAGAGTATATCCTGGCACAAGGCAACCGCAACGTGATCCTTTGTGAGCGTGGAATTCGCACCTTTGAGAAAGTAACGCGCAATACAATGGATATTAGCGCCATACCACTGATCAAGCGCCTCTCACACCTGCCGATCATCTCCGATCCCAGCCAGGGTACTGGACAGCGCGATCTTGTTGCTCCTATGTCGCTGGCAGCGCTGGCCGCAGGTACCGATGGGCTTCTGATAGAAGTACACCCCAACCCTGATGAAGCACTGAAGGATGGTGCCCAATCCCTGACCATTGATCAGTTTCAAAGTTTGATGCCACAGGTTCAGGCTGTAGCTCAGGCTGTTGGTCGCAGTGTTCTGACGGAGTAATACATGACAACTCTGGGGCTGCCAGGTATAATACTGCCTCCGCTACATCACCTGGAGCTCCAGCACGTTTTACCTGCTCTGAACGTATAGGGACCTCACTCCTCGTTGTAGTGCAGCGGTCTGCGGTAATAGGCCATCTGAGTTGGAGCTTCCTCGACGCCAACCATAATCGTGTGGAGATGCGAGATATCGTACGGCACAAGCATGACAATGAGTTCACTGCAGATATACTCGGCAAGGCGTTCCGCCGTAGAGTTATCGATGGCCAATTCGACAACGTCACCACGAGGAAAGACATAGCGTTTATCCTGAAACTGAATCTCCCACGCATCAAGAGTGGCAGCCAGTTGCAGGTGGGAATTATGCAATGGCAGCAGGAAACGATGATTGAGCTTCTGACAGATCTCCCTTGTAAGCCGTTTCAGCACTGTGAAATCAAAAACAAGGTTATCTGCGTTGAGCGTCCCCTCTATTTCAACCAGCACACCATAATTGTGGCCGTGGAGGCGTTCGCATTTACCGCCATAAGTAATAAAGTGGGCCGAGCTAAAGCGTAGATTACCCCCTTCTATCTTCACCTTGCGCAAAATCTGCTCTTCCTCCATACTTTGACCCCCATTTCTTTCATGAAATTCATCGTTCTTAAACGATAACACCGAAGAGTGAAAGAAACAAGAGAGTAATCCCCTTTGGAAGGAGTGATCGCGGGGGTCAGGGTCGGGTTCTCCCAGGTCAACACAATTTTTTTCTCATCGCTCTATTTCTCTTCTACATCCTCAATGAGCGTAGACGTGGGAACCCCTAATGTTTGCGCTATTTTATGCAGCGTCACGATATTTATTTCGTAGAACGGATTACGCCATATCTTCTTAATGGTGACATAGGAAATATTTGAGGCGCGGGATAAACTGGATTGGTTATAGCCGCGCTTCTCTGCTTCTTCCCGAATACGCAATCTATACATAGCCGCCATTGTAACGGAACTTCCCAGGTTCTGGTATTACAACTTTGCTTTCTATATGCTACACTCTATACCAAATTACCGATACTTTGGTTTCCTATGTGAAAGAAAAGAGCGATGATGCGTATCCCGCTAAACCCCACACTTCTTGCAAAAGACAAAATTATCCACTACCTGATGCCCCTTTCTCAGCAACCAACAACCCCGAATAAAACATGGCGTGGGCGCATTCTGTTTGTCCACCGCTCAATTAGAGCCGTCCTGGTTGAAAGTCTGGAACCTGGATATGAGGGTTGTAAGGAAATGGTATTCATGTATCAAATTCAGACTATCGAATAAGAGAGGAAATATACCTTAAATCGTGGCATCATGATATCGGTGAGACGTTAACTTATAGCCGCTCTCCTGGTGTTAGCGCTCGCTATCGGTTTCTTGTGGGGAAGAGCATCATGGGAGTGAGCCGTAACCGGACGACTCCAGGCATCGGCAGATCGAAATCAACGTGAGCGGTACCATTGTGCGGAAAGATATCCGGTGATGGATGTTCATCCAGCTTGTCGGCGGCATGCAGCATGGCCCATTGCTCTGCTGTGGGCCAGGCGTCCTCCGACTTCCAGTGGTTCGCGATGTTCGAGTGAAGGGCATCGACACGTGCCAGTGAACACTGGTAGGCACGCTCCGTCAGTTGTTCGATGCGTACCTCGAGATGACGATCCAGCAGCGGGTCGCCCTGACTCTTCGATTGATCGAGGGTACCATTCCAGGCCAGGATATCTATGGTGCCGTCAGGCTTGCGGCTTACCCAGGAATCTACCAGTGACCCTGCGCCATCGCCCCGCAGGTCACATTGGACGAGGCCTGTCCCCAGGCTCTCGGCAAGGGCGAGAGCCCAGTAGCGGGGCTTGCGCAGGTTTCCAATGGTGAGCAAGCCGAAGCCTCCATGGAACAGCTGCGAAGCCCGGCCAAGTTCTTCGAAGTGATCGCTGACCACCCAATAAGCAAGGGCCTCGGCGCGCCCTTGTACGCTCTTCATACCATGCAGGATAAACGGGGCACCAAATGCCGAGTCGTTGACGAGGCCGAAATGCGTCGGTGACACGCCCCATTCTGTCCACCATATTCTTACCCCTTCAAAGCTGTAGCTCTTGAGAGTCTGATGCAAGTCTAACGGCAGATTGTTATAGGAGTGAGTCGAGAGAAAGTCCAGCGGCGCACGCTCTCGGCGCACGAAGTCGAGAAAGTCGGCTATCCATCCCACCGCTGCTGTAGCCGGTCCCCCCACCAGCAGTCGCTCGTCAACTGACTTGATGGCCCGAGCAGCCTGGTCGTACAGTCGGAAGTAATCCGCCTGGGTACCAGTCCAGAACCCCGCGATGTCGGGTCCGAACCCCTCGAGGTTGGGCTCGTTCCAGGTCTCGAAACCCCACTGGCTGACCTCTTCGATACCGTAGCGCTCCACCAGGTGCGCGGCAAGCTGGTGATTCAGCTCTCCCCAGCGCTGCCAGTCCCGCGGAGGGGAGGTGATCCCACGGTACGTGAAAATCGTCGCCTCGGGATTGGACGCCAGCTCACGCGGCATAAAAGACACCTCTACAATGGGGCGAAGTCC
>CATPCK010000682.1 GCA_955652655.1 uncultured Ktedonobacteraceae bacterium
GGATTCACCGCCACAGCGACGACCGCGCCTTCTTCCCCCTGCAACCGGCCCTCACCGACCCCCACGAGCGCCGCTTCCTCGCCCACCGTATCTGGGTCGAAGTAGACTCCGCCCGCGCCCAACCATCCATCCTGGTAGTTGAAGACCAGGAAGAAGACCTATAATGACTTCTAACAACATCCTCCAGACACCCGTAGTACTCTGTCAATGTTCATGTGACACCAACATGTAGGGGCGACCCTGGCGGTCGCCCGGCTCCCATGCATCAAATGATGATTGACAGAGCAGTAGGTGCCGATTTATCGCGCACATAGCCGATTGATCGGCCCTCCGTGGCGAGGTTTCGATTTTCCAGTCCCCAAAACGCACATAAGATCAAGTATTGACTTAATTAAGGAAATGTTTTATAATCACCTTATGGATATGTTTGTTGCACTTGCCGATCCTACCAGAAGGAACATTTTAGAACTACTTGCCACCAGTGGTGAGTTAGCTGCTACTGCTATCTACGAGCACTTTCCTGTCAGCCCACAAGCGGTCTCACAACATCTCAAAGTGCTCCGTGAGGCAAACTTAGTGGAGATGGAAAAACGTGCACAAAAGCGCTTGTACCGCCTCAATCCACAGACGCTGTCTCAATTTGAAGCATGGGTTCAGCAAATGCAGCAGAGGTGGAGTGAGCGTTTTTACGCATTAGATGCAGTACTCGAAAGTGAAAAAAAGAAGGAAGGTGGGTAACATTCTATGACCGCAAAGACAACGACTATTAGTGCAGAACCGGGAAAACAAGAAATACTCATCACGCGCGAATTCGACGCACCGCGAGAACTCGTTTTTAAAGCATGCACCGATCCAACACTTATCCCGCAATGGTGGGGACCGCGATACCTTTCAACCCGGGTTGATAAGATGGATGTGAGACCTGGTGGTCAATGGCGCTTTATCAATCGAGACGCTGAGGGAAAAGAATACGCGTTTCACGGCGTGTATCACGAAGTCCTTGCACCTGAGCGCATTATTGATACCTTTGAGTTTGAAGGGTTACCGGAAACAGGACATGTGACTCTGGAAACGATGAGACTTGAGGAATTGCCTGGAGGAAGAACCAAACTCATAGCTCAATCAGTCTTCCAGTCAGTCGCTGACCGCGATGGCATGCTCCAAGGTGGCATGGAAGAAGGAGTCAATGATACCTATGATCGTCTTGCAGAACTGCTGAAAAAGATGTAGAGGCTCTTACAGTAATCTTTTCTTGAGAATCGGGGAGCGAAAGCTCCCCTTTTCTTATCAAAACGTTGCCCAACACACGTTGACATGTTAAACTGTAACACACAAACTCACATATCTTATAAGGAGCCTCATCACATGCTATTATCTGACAAGAGGATCATGGAAGAGTTGGCACACGGCAATATCGTCATTGAGCCGTTTGATCAGCGACAACTCGGCACCAACTCCTACGACTGCCGCTTCGGCGAATGGTACTTCCAGGGAGACGCCAACATAGAAGTCATGCATCTCGACAACCCCGATGAAATTCGCCTCTACTGGGGCGAGCCGCGTAAGGCCAGGAATGGCACAATAGCTATCCGGCCAGGCACCACCATTCTTGCGCACACTCAGGAAATCATCGGCGGCCACAATGGCTACCTGGCCAAAATGTATTCGCGCAGTACCGTGGCCCGCTCCGGTCTATCAGTCTGTCGCTGCGCCGGCGTCGGCGACGTCGGCTATATCAGCCGTTGGACTATGGAAATCAGCAACCACACCCAGACCACAATCCTGGTCCCCGTCGGATTCCGCATCTGTCAGCTAACCTTTGAGTATGTCGGCGAAACATTGAAAGAGTATCGCGGCAAGTATGGCAAAGCCGACCAGCACTGGACGCCGGAAGATATGTTGCCCAAACCCTATTTTGACTGGGATTATGACGTCTACCGCACAGATAAAGGAAGCAAAGTGTGAGCAAAGGACGATTGATCTCCTTTGAGGGACTCGATGGAGCAGGGAAGACAACGCAAATGCAGTTACTCGAGCAGTGGCTGGCAGCTCGTAACATACCCTACGTGCGCACGCGCGAACCAGGGGGCACACCCCTTGGCGTCGAGATACGCCATCTCTTGCTCAATCGGCCCGACCTGGCCATCACCCCGCTGGCCGAGGCCTTTCTTTTCCAGGCCGATCGCGCGCAACATTTTACCAACGTCATCATACCCGCACTTGAAGCCGGAAAACTGGTCATCACCGATCGCTGCTTTGACGCCAGTATCGCCTATCAAGGCCATGCTCGCGGCGTCGGTATAGAGCTTGTTGCGCGGCTCTCAGTGATCGCCACCCAGGGACATATTCCCAACTTGACCATCCTGCTCGACCTCGACTCTGACCAGGTGCGCGCTCGCACCGATACCGCCAATGACGCCAGTGGACTGCGCGAGCAACAAACCCGTTTCGATGCCGAAGAAGAGCAATTTCACCGGCGTGTGCGTGAAGCCTTTCTCGCCCTTGCCCGCATTTATCCCGACCGCATCAAAGTGCTCGACGCCTCTCGCCCACCCCAACAGATTCATGAACAAATCGTCGCCCTTGTAGAACCTTTACTAGAAGATAGGTGAGACATCCCGAAATTTCCCGATAGGCTTGAGAAGGGGCTTCGTCCCCACTCCCCTGCGCCCCGCTCCCGCCCCTACGGGTACGCCTTCCCGTCCTAAAAGGGTCCCCCCGAATCGCTCTCTACTCTACTTTTTTCCTCTCCCACAACTCTATCACCTCCTGATACGCTTCCCACGTGTCCACGTCAAAGCTTGCCGCCGCGTCACCCAATTCAACGAACTCCACTTCATCGCCATGCTGCTCCAATATACGTCTCCCTCCCTCGTCGCCCGTAACGTCCATCAATTCACAAAATAAGCTGGCCGCGAA
>CATPCK010000683.1 GCA_955652655.1 uncultured Ktedonobacteraceae bacterium
ACTTGCCTCGATCATCGTTGGAATAAGTTCTTGGGCAATATTTTGGCCCGTTTTGCCTGAGATAGGAATGACGCCAGCTACCCCGAGCATCACAGCCACTTCGGTTGCAAACTGATCACCACCTTCTCCACCTTTCAATGCTTCAACCTTATTGACGGCAACGATGATCGGTTTTTCCAGTTTCTTGATACTCTCGTAAAGCTCACGGTCTAGAGCTTGCAGTCCCCTTGTGGCATCGATAAGAAACACGATAACGCTTGCTTGTTCCAGGCCACTTTTTACCTCGTCATTAAGCTGCCCCGATTTTTCAATGCCCGGTGTATCGAGCAATGTAAAAGGTCCAAAGTCCGCGCGTATCAATGTGCGAGTAGTACCAGCTTCTGAAGAAACAGGCGAGAGTTTTTGCCCTTTGATTGTATTGAAAAGGGTACTCTTGCCAGAATTGGGCTGCCCAACGATCACCACTGTATTATTCAGCCCATTTAGCACCTCTTCTTGTGCCGCTCTCCAGTTGACAGTCTTCATAAAGGTCTGTACCATCCCAATAGTAGCAGGGAGATTTTTGAGGGTACTCACCCCTAGATCACGTATGTTTCTGGGCCTGTTACTTTTTCGAATAGCACTGTTAAAGGTATCCTTGGTAATTTTTTTCACATCCTCATCCTTAGATGAGTTCTGTATTTTTCTGTTAGCCACGCTCTCATTCCTTCCCTGATAAAATGCCAGGAGTTGGATAAAAGGTCATAAAAAGTAATTATATTCATTATAACCGTATTGACCTTTCAATCGCAACCATTACAATAAATACGAAGGACTGCCATGCATCGTATACTACGCAAGCATTGACGCTCCGGTTTATTTCTGCGATAATTCCTTTTGTGAAATATTGGTTTTGCGATAAATTACGAGGCGCGATGATGCAAGATACTCCAACACAAAGTGATATGGAACGCGACTATCATGCTGGATATGCGCGAATAATGTGGTTTGCTGAACAGGCTAGACGACGTGGTTGGCATATGAGTGATCGTCAACTTGTACACGAGATCAGGCACCGCGAACGGGCAGCCCAGATTCGTGAGAAAAGTTCCTTGCCCCTGATTGGATCAGAAGTGCGATCTGCGGCATGGAACCGCGGTCAGGCCGATGCATTACGAGAGATTTTGCGCTTACAACGCGAGCAAGATAGGTAAGTAGGTGGTTATTGGTCAGGGTTCTTTGCAGTGGTATAATGTGACTGCAAAAGATACATAAGAAAGATTGTCGACCATGGAATATACATCAACATCAGTTGCTACCTATAATGGCCCGGAACCAGGTTCACCTGAACAGGTCGAGGCTATCATCGCCGAACTGCGCCGCCTTTACCCGGATGCCAAATGCTCACTGAACTTCTCTACGCCCCTCGAATTACTCGTTGCGACGATACTTGCAGCCCAGTGTACCGACGAACGCGTCAATATAGTGACGAAAGACCTGTTCCGCAAATATCGTAGCGTAGAAGATTTCGCAAACGTCAGCCAGGAAGAACTGGAACAGGATATCAAGTCTACCGGTTTCTATCGTAATAAAGCCAAAAACATTCGTGCTGCCTGTCAGCGCATCATTACTGAATACGGCGGTGAGGTGCCACACACGATGAAGGATCTTCTCAGCCTTCCTGGTGTTGCGAGGAAGACGGCTAATGTTGTACAGGGCAATGCCTTGGGCATCGTGGAGGGGTACATTGTAGATACCCATAATATGCGCCTCGCTCGCCGCTTTGGTTGGACAACTAGCGATGACCCGGTCAAAATCGAGCAGACTTTGATGCGCATTGTCCCCCGGAAGGATTGGCTAGACCTTTCGCATTTCATGATCTATCATGGCCGTGCCATTTGTGATGCACGTAGACCTTTATGTGAACAGTGCACGCTGGCGAAATTGTGTCCATCTGCCCTGGTTCCACGGAACTAAACCCCTATTGCTTCTTATATACTCCACGTTGCTCGACAGGAAGCATCCCGGCAATTCGCTCCATGACTTCCTGCGTGATGACTTGCTGTGCAACAATCCCTTCCACTCATGTGCGCACCCACAGCGCAGCCGGTAATATGCTGGCATCGTAACTCGTGGCATTCGACGTCTCACCATCCATCTGGACGTTCACAGGTTGCTGGCATTCGATATGTACTGACCTGGCGCGGAAAAAAGTCACTTCAGGTTGCTCTCCGTGCTCTCCCTTCTGTACAACGGGCAACAAC
Source organism: uncultured Ktedonobacteraceae bacterium (assembly GCA_955652655.1). GTDB lineage: Bacteria > Chloroflexota > Ktedonobacteria > Ktedonobacterales > Ktedonobacteraceae > UBA11361. The sequence goes on from CATPCK010000683.1 coordinate 2,244, forward strand.
CTCAGGGCACGTGGAAGAGGTGTATAACGAATGGTACAGATATCGAAAAGCCCATCTTTGTAATTGGCGGTAGGATTAATGCGAAAACCAGCCCCGTACGTTGGTCCGTTCGTTACTGCTATGATGACATAACGCTTGGTTACCGCATCAACAGCTTCTTCCTCTCCATCCAGAGCAAGCTTAAGCCAGGGACAGCGATGATAGCCAAAAAGCAGCTGTTTGATCGTTGTGCCATAGTAGAGCCGCGAACCACTCATGAATGGTATTTTTTTCATATAATTGGCGGCTACCGCAATATCGGCATCGAGTCCTACGCTGAACGAATTGGCAAAATACCTCCCGTTGACTATACCGGCATCCGAGTCCACAAGCTGGCCTGTAAAGGCGCGATCAATCGCTGCAGCGGGATCATGTGGCAGTTTGAGCGTATTCCAGGCGTAGTCATTACCGGAGCCAGCAGCAACTATGCCCAGGGGAACTCGCCTCCCGGCGCGAAGAATACCATTGACAACCTCGTGAACAGAGCCATCACCACCCACGATGATAACAGAGCGCCCTTCTTTGGCTGCGTTCATCGCGAGTTCTTGCGCTTCTCCTTGCCTTGTTGTCTCAATATACTCTGCCTGCGGCTCAGCATCTAAACGACGACGGAGTAATGCGCGGTACTGGTCCATCTTGCCGCGATTCGCTGCGGGATTAAGGATCACGATTGGATTATCTGAGGATGGCGAATGTTCCATTGCAATGCTCCTTCCCTGGGGTTAACGAATTTTAGCTGATTGTATCACTTTCGCGTAACCACTACAATTATCGCGAATGACATTGCGGTAATTCGCCTGAGTGCTACAAAGCAGCCTATCCCACAGGGAATAGAGCATATCACGCATGCAACTCAATATGGCAGTCCTGACCGCAGAATTCGCACCAACCTACGATGCTGTCCTCAGACTGGCGAATATTTGTGAGGCGGCGAGCACAACGACAGACATAGCCATGCTGGCGCGCCGGATTGCCAAAAACCAGTGCATGCGGCGCAACATCGCGCGTCACGAGGGACCCAGCACCGATGAGCGCAAACTCCCCAATGGTTATACCGCAAACGATGACTGCTCCAGCTCCAATGGATGCTCCATACTTTACAAGGGTCGGCGTAATTTCCCAGTCATCTGCGCTTTTCAGCTTGCCAGCAGGTGTGATTGCGCGAGGAGCGAGATCATTGGTGAAGCATACATGCGGGCCAACGAACACGCCATCCTCTAATGTTACGCCTTCAAAGATAGAGGTGTTGTTCTGAATCTTAACGCGCGACCCAATATGCACATGCGCATCGATGTAGACGCCTTTGCCTATATTGCAGGTTTCACCAATACGGGCATGCTCTCGTATATGAGCATGGCGCCAGATTCGTGTACCTGCTCCTACGTGCGCTTCTGAGGAAACTTCAGCGGTTGGATGAATGTAAAATGATGATTGTGCCACTTTTATCCTTCAACTTCTTTCAATTGAACCAGGAGTGTATCCGCGGCTACCGTATCGCCTGGTGTAAAATAGATTGCTTCAACCACACCATCAGCCGCGGTACGGATGACATGCTCCATCTTCATAGCCTCCAGCTTTAACAGCGCATCCCCTTTATTCACTCGCTGGCCCACTTCCACCAGGTTCGCCAACACTACTCCCGGCATTGGAGCTCGTAACGAACCACCTGCGTCAGCTCGTGTCTTAGGTTCTGGCAGCAGTTCCAGTGCGTGCAATCGAACTACCCCGCTTCTCGTCTGGACCCACCACACGTTCTCAGCGTGTACAAACGTAACTCGTTGCCGGTATCCATCCACCGTAACTATCATCTCATGGGCAGTATGTCCATTTAACTCCACGCTTGCGTTATTTTCTGAGTACAATTTTCCTGTTATCTGGTAGGTTGAGCCATCACGTTCCGGTGTAAGGTATACATCAACGGGGTCATCGCCTGGAGCAACAGCGTAGCGATAGATCTGTGGCTGATTGCGATTATTGCGCCAGTAGCCACGGTTAGTATCGACCTGCGAGTGATGCAGCCATTGCTCGAGCGTAACGGCGATCAGCGCCAGTGATACATCTCCGGCCGGCTCAGTCCAATTGGAGAAATAGTCTGTGAGAAAAGTGGTACAGAGTTCGCCCGCCATGTACGCGGGATGATTGAGGACATCACATAAAAAGGTGCGGTTACTAATAAGACCCAGCATGGTGGTCTTCTCCAATGCCCTCAGAAGACGACGGCGCGCCGTTGCACGATCTGGACCATGCGCTATGATCTTCGCCAGCATCGGATCATAATAGATCGATACCTGGTCTCCACTCTGGATACCGCTCTCCACGCGAATCCCCTCCCCCTCTGGTTCACGCCAAAGCAGAATTTCACCTGTTACCGGCAAAAAGTCATTAGCTGGATTCTCGGCATAGAGGCGTGCTTCCATCGCGGAGCCTTTCACCTGTACCGTCTCCTGGCAAAGCGGCAACGGTTCCCCTTCAGCGATACGAATTTGCCACTCGACCAGGTCCAGGCTGGTCACGCACTCGGTCACGGGATGCTCAACCTGGAGACGTGTATTGATCTCCAGGAAATAGAATTTCCCCTCCCGATCCAGCAGAAATTCGACAGTACCGGCATTACTGTAATCAACGCTACGCCCGGCAGCAACAGCTGCCGCGCCCATTGCCGCCCGCAACTCTTCGGTCAGCGCCACAGATGGAGCCTCTTCGATCACTTTCTGGTGCCGTCGCTGAATCGAGCACTCTCGCTCCCCCAGGTGGATCAGATTTCCATGCGTATCACCGAATATCTGAAATTCGATATGACGCGGAACCAGCAGCGCCCGCTCCAGCATCAGTTCGTCCGAACCAAAAGCCTGTTGGGCCTCTCTGCGTGCCGACATACAGGCATCATGCAGGTCATCCAGGCGCTGTACCAGGCGCATGCCTTTGCCACCACCGCCAGCTGCCGCTTTGACCATCAGTGGCCAGCCAATGCGTTCGGCCTCTCGCCGCAAGGTGTCCTCCGACTGATCGGCGCCACCGTAGCCTGGGAGAACAGGCACACCAACACGCTCTACAAGCTCCCTCGCGGCATGCTTATTGCCCATCGCCGCGATAGCTGCTGGAGTCGGACCAATGAAAACCAGGCCTGCCTCCGCACAGGTTCGTGCAAAATCACTGTTCTCGGCCAGGAAACCAAATCCAGGGTGAATGGCATCGGCTCCCGTTCGCATAGCAGCGTTGATAACCACATCTATCGCGAGATACGATTCGCTGGAAGGAGATGGGCCCACATGGATAGCTTCATCTGCCATGTGTACGTGCCGTGCATGTGCATCAGCATCTGAGTAAATTGCAACTGTACGTATTCCCAGGCGTCTGCAGGTGCGAATGATACGACAGACGATTTCGCCGCGATTAGCGATGAGGATAGTGCTTATCATGCTCTCTTTCTCTCTTTGGCATCTCTGTAATCACATGCGAAATACGCCGTACTTTGGCGGCCCAGGCGAAACAAAATCGACGTTGTGGGCAACAGACAGGCCAATGCTGAGCACGCGACGAGTGTCGCGCGGGTCGATAATACCATCATCCCAGAGTCGAGCCGTCGCATAATATGGTGAGGATTGCTGGTCAAATTTTTGCCGCGTCATCTCCTGCATTAATGCGATCTGTTGCATATCAGGTTCGATCCCCCTGACCTTTGCCTGTTCTACCTGTACGATCGCCAGGACACCCGCCGCCTGTTCCCCTCCCATGACCGCCACTTTGCTGTTGGGCCACGTCCATAGAAAGCGGGGATCGTACGCTCGACCACACATACCATAGTTTCCCGCACCATAGGAGCCTCCGATGATAACAGTGAACTGGGGAACGGTGGAGGTTGAGACTGCGTTAACCATCTTCGATCCGTGCTTGACAATCCCTTCTCGTTCGTACCTGGTACCCACCATGAATCCAGTGATATTTTGCAAATAAATAAGTGGAGTGCGAGATTGGTTGCAGAGTTGAATAAACTGCGTTGCTTTCATAGCACACTCGGAAAAAAGCACACCGTTGTTCCCCAATATACCTACAGGGTAGCCGTTGATATGTGCATGGCCAGTAATCAACGTTGGACCATAGTCGCGTTTGAACTCCAGAAACTCTGAGCCATCGACAATGCGCGCAATAACTTCGCGCATATCGAAAGGGATACGCGGATCAGCGGGAATCACACCCAGCAACTCTTTTGTGTCATAGTAGGGCTCCACAGGACTCCGGCGGCGACCTGCTAGAGCCTTTTGCGTATTGAGATGGGCCACGATCTGGCGGCCTATACGAATTGCATCTCGATCATCTTCCGCTGTATAGTCGCTGACACCTGAGATGTGCGCGTGCATATCTGCGCCACCCAGTGTTTCATCGTCTACATCCTCGCCTATCGCCATTTTGACCAGGGGTGGTCCACCGAGAAAGACTTTGGCCTGGTTTCGCACCATGACCACGTAGTCGCTCATGCCGGGCACATACGCGCCACCAGCCGTGGAAGAACCAAACACTAACGCGATCTGGGGAATACCCTGAGCCGACATGCGCGCCTGGTTGGCAAAACCTTTGCCGCCCACATCGGCAAAGATTTCCGCTGCATAGAGCAGGTTGGCACCGGCTGATTCAACCATAGTAATGCATGGAAGCCGATTCTCCTCGGCAATGCGCTGCCCCCGCAATGATTTATCCAGCGTAATTGGGTAGACAGCTCCACCTTTAATAGTGGCATCATTGACGAAAATCATACACTCGACGCCACTCACGATACCTATGCCCGTGATCTGTGAAGCGCCTGGGCACTCATCATTATACATACCATAGGCAGCCAGCGGTGAAAGCTCCATGAATGGTGTACCCGGATCGAGCAACAATTCGAGCCGTTCGCGCGGTAGTAATTTTCCCCGCGCGCGGAACCTTTTGATGCTCCTCTCTCCTCCTCCCGCACGCGCCTGCGCCTGTCGCTCTTCAAGTTCAGTGATCAGTTGCAGCATCCATGCGCGATTGGTGACAAATTCGGCGCTGTGGGGGTTGAGGCTGGTTTCTAAGATGGACACGATTTACAATCTCCTCGGTTGTGCGGATGAGCTCTCTACCCTTTTTTGGGATAGCTCAACTATCACACAATCTAGCAGCGAAAGTCAAATCAAGTTAATCTGAACTACCTTAGACCATCGTGTCGTTTCTCAGTGTCGTTTTCAGGATACCAGTGAACGCCTCCAGGCTCTCGCCTCCACTCACCCGGATGCGGTTCAATTGATAGGGCATTTGGCCATTTTGCATGGCCGAGAAAAACGATAATGGATCCAGCGTCGCTCCCACGTAGCCATCGTTAAAGAGATCTGCCAGCACGGGTTGCTGTTGGAGGATGGTATCGTGATGGAATGGCTCACCAACTGGATAGCAGAAGAATTGCAC
>CATPCK010000684.1 GCA_955652655.1 uncultured Ktedonobacteraceae bacterium
ATTCCACCACCAGCCTACAGTAGTAAGGGAGGGGAACCAGGGTACTATGCATATTACCGCAACGCATAAAAGAGCCATCGACCACTACTACCAGGAACTCACAGCCTATCAGACTCACAGGGTGACGCACGAAAACGGCTCTGGCGAAGGAACGCAAAGAGAAGCGGATTGTCCTTTTCCCTGTCCGTGTAGATAACGCTGTTTTTGACAGTCCATTGTCATGGGCTACTGAGATACGCCACGAGCGCAACATTGGTGATTTTACACGTTGGAGGAAAAACCACGATGAGTTCCAGAAGGCGTTCAGTCGATTGCTTCGCGACCTCAAGGCACGCTCTAGCGATGCGGGAAAGTAATGCAGAAACAGATAAGGAGTAACTGAAATGGCGCAATTTGATTTTACGGGCGATGAGGTGTCCATTGTTGACGATAACAACCACCGTGTGCAACTGAATCCACAGCAGGCGTTAGACCTTATGCAATGGCTGTTTGAACGCCAGGACGATTTGCTAATATCATTACAGCCACCAACGCAACCTCTACGCCTTGAGCGTAAAAAAGAGAGCGAGTAACCAGCATGTCCACATACGAAGAGATGGAAAATATCTGGGGCTCAATCAGCAGACAAGGATCAACCCTTTTGCAAGCGACGAATGCGCTCATTGAGGAATGGGGAGAAGTGATCTCGATAGCGCTCTTGAACGACCAGTAGTTGCCAATCACTGCCTGTTACCACCTGTCGACAGATAGGCGTCCCGCAACGACATGGCTTGATGGTCCATGTGGGACTCGTGGTATACAAGGCATAGTCTTGCGTCAGCTCTTCATCTGCAGCAATGTCTCGACGGGCAACAACGGTGACTTCGTCACTCATCCACAAATTCGCGTCGCAGGAATGATTCATTCCTCCCAATGCTGTGGGAACATCAACGAGGTGCGTCTCCTCTCCAATTTGCACCGCATTGTATCGAGAAACAGCCGAAATATATACTCGAAACTCCTCCTCAGTCATGACCGTTCCGCCAATCCTGACCACAATTTCTCCTTCATGGATAGGCTGGCTGGCAAACATCCCCATCCCTTGAATAGATGAGCGTCGGACCTCTGCACGAGGATCGTACCAGGTCGTAGGCAGATAGTTGTTTGAAGGCATGGTTTCTTTCTCCTGATCCGTGTGGAACATCATGAAACCTCACACAATCGATGCAAGGTGCTCAGGACCACGAGAAATCAGGAGGTGCTCGTGCTCTTTGTGAGAATGGAGCAACTTATATAGGATGTGGTTGAAAGTGAATACGATCTCTTCGGACCATCTTTTCCTCGACCGAAGCTAAGGCGCGGGATCATATCCCTTTTAGCAGCACTGACGTATCGTAATGAGCGAGGAGATCAGCGGGGCCATCATAGATCATGATGGCCCCCGCCAGATCCTTATCACTCCAGCCTCCACAGCGAAACGCAATGGCCTTGACCTCCACTTGCGCTGCCGCTTCAATATCGTAGGGCGTATCGCCTATCATGACAAGTTCTTGCGGGCTGTAGCCACTGCGCTGGACGGCGACAGACATTACATCGGGATCGGGTTTGGAATGCTTCGCCTCCTGCGCCGAGATCTGGTTGGCAAACAATTCAGGGGCGTGCGGACCAATAACCTGAAGCAATGCTTGCAACTCGTCAGGTTCAGCCGAGGTCGCAATGATCAGTTTCAGCCCTTGCGCATGCATACGCTCAAGCAATCCCATTGACCCGGGAAAAGCTTTGAGATGCGGCAAATAGCGCTGTTTGAAGATCTCTTTCCGGCTCTGGCCGATCCGCTTCCCTTCCTCACTATCTTTGGTGATGCCAACCGTCAGCGGCAATACTTTATCTCCCCCCATCCCAATCAGTGGACGCACAGTATCGAAGGAGACGTGATATCCATGCTCCGCCATCGCCTCCACCCAGGCTTGCGCGTGCACATCGTTGCTATCAACTAACGTCCCATCAACATCAAAAATAACGCCTCGTACCTCTGTCATTATCCTATCTCACCTTCTTTTTCATTTTCCCCCTCTTCAGGGATCACTACAGAGATAGTACGTTGTGCAGGTAACGGAGAGATACTCCTGACATCTGCATCAGCGGGCCTGCTGTAGATCCATTTACTATCCAAACTAACACCTTGACATCCCCTTAATGATAGTGTATCATTCTGAATGAACATACATTCATTGTAATGAACGATAATTCATTTCCTGCTACACCTTGATAATGGAGGGCACATGGTAGAAACGCATGATCCTATACAGGAACTACTCATCGCCGCCAGGCGAGCGCAAATTCTGGATGCTGCCGCCACTGTCTTTGCTGAGAAGGGCTTCCATCGCGCCACCGTCAAAGATATTGCGCGTGTCGCTGGCATAGCCGATGGCACCATCTACACCTACTTCTCAAGCAAAACAGATGTGTTGCTTGGCTTGCTCAACCGCCTGAACGAATCTACCGAGCGCCAGGAGCAGTTCGCGTTGGGCAGCGAGCAGGATTTTCGCGCCTTCTTCATTGCTTACTTACGCCAGCGCATGTCCCTGTTGTGGTCCAATGCCGAAGTCTTCCGCGTATTACTGTCGGAAATGCTGGTCAACGTGGAGCTGCGCGAACTGTATTACCAGCAGGTGATTATGCCTACATTCAAGGTTGCTGAACAATACTTTCAGGCTCAGCGCGAAGAAGGACACCTGCGCAAGATCGACGTGCCCCTGACCGTACGTGCCATCGCCAGCACGTTCCTGGGCCTGCTGACGACGCAGTTGCTTGGCGATCAGGAGATTGCCGAGCGCTGGGAGGAACTTCCGGAAGTGCTCGTAACGCTTATGTTCGATGGCTTGAAGCCAGGTGAGGATACAACACATGATAGAGGTCAATGATCTGAGCTTCACGTATGCCGGTAGCACGAAACCTGCATTGAAACATATCGACTTGCAGATAGCACGCGGTGAGATTCTTGGCTTTCTCGGTCCCAGTGGCGCGGGTAAAAGTACCGCGCAGAAAATTCTCATCGGGCTGCTCAAAAGTTACCAGGGCACGGTCACCGTATTCGGGCGCGACCTCAAGGCATGGCGCTCGGATTACTATGAGCGTATAGGTGTAGCCTTTGAGCAGCCCAACCACTATCTCAAGCTCTCCGCGCTGGAAAACCTGGCCTATTTCCGCTCTCTCTATGCAGGAGAGACGGAGGAGCCGCAGGCGCTGCTG
>CATPCK010000685.1 GCA_955652655.1 uncultured Ktedonobacteraceae bacterium
CCCACCCCTCAACCTCAGAAAAAAATTGCGAGGAGCGTAGCGAGGAGGAATCAGAAAAACATGCACATCGGGTCAACTAATGCCTCGCCAAAAGAAAGCCATTCACACCTGAGCAAAATCCTCCGTTAACCACACCCTATGCTGAGAGTCAACCAACACATTGATACCAACAAGAGTATAGCTTGTGTTGAGGATATTGCGACGGTGTCCATCGTCGGGTGGCTGCTCAGCCATCATAGCCTGGTGATTGGAAAGTACCCCCTGCTGCGGGTCCGGATAATTTGACCAGCCAATATTCTCGCCAGCCGCCCTCCATGCTAGGCCATCACTGGTGATTCGTGTCCCGAGATCAGGCTCACCGGGACATTGATGAGATAATTGACCATAGGCCATCATACGCATGTTATGGAGGTGAGCACCTCCGGCCAGGTTAGCACTCCACGTATATGGAGAGAGTCCCATCACCTGGCGATCATGATTGATTAAACCCAGAACATACAGTGCAAGCTGCTGGACCTGAGAGGTGGATCCTGGTCCTCCGCCACTATTCCTGCTAGGTGATGGCGTCGGAGGTTTAGTGCTTCGAATCGTAGGCTTAGGCGTAGGCTGCACTGTAGGATTAGGATGCCCTTGCACGCTGATCTGAGGAGCAGTCGTCACTGTAGGTGTTTTGGAAGTAGCTGTATGATGCGCCTGGTTACCTTGCAAAGAAACAGGGACAGCTTCACATGCAGCTAAGAGAAGCAATAACAGGATACCAATGATAGACCAGAATCTTCTGTAATTTGTCATCATCATGCTCCAACATCTCGTATCCTGATCAGGATAACACAAGAATAGTATTCCTCGGTAACAATACGATAATGGTAGTACTTTCGAACAAGAGAACAAGATTCCGGAAGTTGATCTACCGCTGTAGTGAAATCAAAAAACCATAACATTTGCTGAGCCACGTGAAATGAATGGCATAAGTCCCCCATTTTTATGTGTCTCCAGCTTGGTTTTTCATGGCTCTCTTGAAAATGTTTCATAAATATGCTATATTATTTTCATGGTACTAAAAAATTTCCTTGGGAGAATGAAATTATGCATAAAACAATCCAGGAGCTTCCTCCCCGCATCAGCGATTGCTTAAAAGTTATCTTCGCCATGCAAGAACGTGGCCAAAAGATCTCGACATCAGCTGTCCGCGAGCAGTTGGGTGTCAGCGACGCCACTGTTACCATGCTCTTTAAAGATTTTGCTGAAGCTGGCTGGGTAGAGCATATACCCTACCATGGTGTGCACCTCACTCCCCTTGGGGAGCGTAAGGCCATGGAAGTCATTCGCCACCATCGCTTACTCGAACTCTACCTGGCGCGTGAATTGGGCTATAGCTGGGATAAAGTGCATAACGAAGCCGATAAGCTTGAGCACGTTATCTCCGAAGAGTTTGAGGATAAATTAGATGCCCTTCTAGGTCATCCTACAGTTGATCCTCATGGTGATCCTATTCCGAGCAAAGATGGAGTCATTACCGCGCGTAAAGGGCTTTCGCTGGCCCAACTACAGACCGGGCAATCCGCCCTGATACTGCGTGTCAACGACCAGGACCCTGAAAAGCTCTGCTACCTTGGACAGCTCGGCTTATATCCAGACACGTACGTACAAATGCTTGGGCGTGCACCTTTCGGTGGGCCTATACGCATTTTAGTGGGTGAAATGCCACAACAGGTAGAACACATGTTGGGCACAGAACTGGCGGAGCAGATCATCGTAACCTCCCCAGAACCAGCAAAAACAATGACTACAACCAGATAATAGGAACAACAATAACCGGGAAGACTGATTGGAGCACCAGTATGGCGTTTATATCCGAATCAAGAAAAAAGATAACATATGACCTGCCATTGAGCATACGCTTACTCAATAAGTGGAAGAGTATACGCAAGAATCGCTGGGGCATTGGCCTGCGCGAAATTTTCGGCGCACTGGGACCTGGCTTTCTCGTCAGTGTTGGTTATATGGATCCAGGCAATTGGGGCACGAACCTGGCCGCAGGAGCGGGCTTCGGCTATGAGTTGCTCTGGGTAATCCTGGTCAGCAATGTCATCGCCATCTTTCTCCAAATTTCATCTGCCAAACTCGGTATCGCTACAGGCAAGAACCTCGCGCAGCTGATACGTGAACAATTCTCGCGTCCAATCGTCATCTTTCTAGGCATCACCACAGCCATCGCCATCATGGCGACCGACGTTGCCGAGGTCCTTGGCGGAGCCCTGGGTTTCAATATTCTTTTTCATATCCCGCTCTTTATCTCTGCCCTCATCACTGGTGTGATCGTCATGGCCTTACTGGGATTGAGCCGCTGGGGTTTCCGCAAAATAGAGTTTGTAATTATCGGATTGGTATCGGTTATTGGCCTGGTATACGTCTATGAAATGACGCTGGTACATCCAGGTTGGAGCCAGGTTGCCTTTCACCTTGTTATCCCGCAGGTCACGTCGGCGAGCATCCTTACCGCGGTCAGCATCCTCGGCGCAACGGTCATGCCCCACAACGTCTTCCTGCATTCTTTCCTGGCACCATTGCGTCTGAGCAGCCCCGAAGCCCCTCTACAAGAAAAGCGCAAGGTCTTGCGACTGGCGAAGATAGATACACTGGCCGCACTTAATGTGGCCTTCTTTGTCAACGTTGCAATGCTGATTGTAGCTGGTACCGTCTTCTTCCAGCGCGTCAACCCGGTTGAGCTCAACCTGCAAACAGCCTATGTGACGCTTGTCCCGGCGCTAGGAGCGTTTGCCGCCGTCGCCTTTGGTGTAGGCTTGCTCGCTTCTGGTCTCTCTTCCTCCACAACGGGCACACTCGCTGGCCAGGTCGTCCTGCAGGGTTTCCTGGGCAAACACGTGGAAATGTGGATCTGGCGTATCATTACCATTGTTCCGGCTTTGCTTGTTATCGCACTCAACATCCCCACTGTGGAAGTCTTGGTCATTAGCCAGGCAATATTGAGCCTGCAACTCCCATTCACTATGGTGCCAGTAGTGCTCCTAACGCAACGTCGTGACCTCATGGGAGCTCTCGTCAACGGTCGCTTCACCAACATCTTGAATGTGTGTATTACGTTGGTGGTCACAGTAATGAACGTGCTATTGCTGTATACGCTCTTCTGGGGATAAGGCCATGTAGCATATACGACTATAGTATTATCTCTTGAACTGTGCTAGAATCCCCTCGTATCTAATCAAGACACAACTAACCCCTGCTGACAAGGAGATGTTCACTTGACCACGCACGATAGACGATATGTGATTATAGGCAATGGTGTTGCCGGAACGACGGCAGCCGAGAATCTGCGCAAGAATGATCCAAACTGCAGCATCCACTTGCTGACAAACGAGCCTTATCCCCTCTACAACCGTGTATCACTCCCTCGCTTTTTGCAGGGCGTCATCGTGGAACAAAAGGTGATGATACGCGACTTTGC
>CATPCK010000686.1 GCA_955652655.1 uncultured Ktedonobacteraceae bacterium
AAGGGGAAGACACATGCCTCTGGTTCCCAGAAGACGGTCGTCTCCAGGCCAGGTTCGATACCATGAGCCAGCGTATTGGAAAGATTAGCGGTAGCTGCTACGTCGTTAAAGGAGACCGACTTCTGCGGTGAACCAGCAACAGAAAACTTACCATCTTCCAGGGTTACGTCGGAAACACTGGCCTCCAATATATGGGAAGCAATCTGCTTCATCTTTTCCCTCAACCGCTCGACGGCCGTGAAGACGGCAGAACCACCCACCGCCGTGGTGCGGCTCCCATAGGTGCCACGTCCCTCTGGCGTAGAATCGGTATCACCGTGCATAATCAGGACGTTCTCTACGGGAATGCCAAATTCCTCAGAGACGATCTGGGCAAAGGTCGTTTCTTCTCCCTGACCGTGCGGAGACGAACCAGTATAGACCATGACGGTGCCACTCTGCTCGACACGCACACGCGCACTCTCGTAGAGACCAACAGGCAAGGTCCCCTTGGGACCAAACCCACAGATCTCAATATAGGTGGAGATGCCAATACCCATCAGCTTGCCCTCGGCCCGTTTTCGGGCCTGTTCCGCACGCTGGTTCTGATAGTCCACCATTGCTAGAGCTTTATCCAGGGCAGGAACGTAGTCGCCAGTATCATACACAGCACCGGCAGCCGACTTATACGGGAACTGCTCTGGTTTGATAAAATTGATCTTGCGAACCTCAGCCGGGTCCTTGCCCAGTTCACGCGCCACCATGTCCATAGCCCGCTCTGCGATGTAGGTAGCCTCCGGACGGCCCGCTCCACGATAGGCATCCGTTGGAGCCTTATTGGTGAAGACGGTATCCGCACTGAGGTGTAATGCCTTAATGTCATAGGCACCACAATATACAGGGAACCCAAAGCCAATCATGATTATATTGGTGTTGAGTTGGGAGTACGCACCGAGGTCAGATATCCCATAAACCTTCATACCGGTAACCTTACCATCCCTGGTCGCGGCAACCTCAACATAGGTAACCTGGTCGCGTCCATGGATGGTCGCCGCCATACCCTCGCTGCGATCTTCAATCCACTTGACGGGACGACCTGTTCTCATTGAAGCGAAGGCTGCTACCAACTCTTCCGGGTAGACGTTCAGTTTACAACCGAAGCCGCCACCAACTTCTGGCACAATGACGCGCACCTGGTGCTGGGGAAGACCGACTGTGGCGGCCAGGATGTTGCGCAAGAGGTGCGGTATCTGGGAAGAACTCCAGACCGTCAGGCTCTTGTTCGCCTTGTTGTACTCCGCAACTACGCCCCGCGTCTCCATAGGAACGGGGGCAAGTCGTTGATTGACCAGGCGCGTCTTGACAATGATGCCGCCATCGGCTTTTGTTTGCTCGAAGACCTTGTCAATCTCATCCGTCGGCGGGTGGATGCCGAAGGAGATATTTGTATCGAACTCTTCGTACAGCCGGGGCGAATCTGGCTGCATGGCCTTCTCGACATCAATGGCCACCAGGAGCGGCTCATAATCGACCTCGATCAAGTCACGAGCATCGCGGGCCGTATAGCGGTCATCCGCGATGACTACGGCAACGGGATCACCATAGAACCGAACTTTGCCATCAGCCAGTGCTCCACGAACACCCATACCCTCAGTAATGTGTCCCAGGGGAACACCAATCGCAATGTTTCCGACAGCACCTTTGAGGTCTTCCGCCGTGTAGACAGCCACGACTCCAGGATGCTTGCGGGCCGCTTCTGTATTAATGCTATTGATGCGGGCGTGGCCGTAGGGGCTGCGCAGCACAGACATGTGGAGCGTCCCCTGGAGTTTGATATCATCAACATAGGTCGCCTGACCTGTAATCAAGCGAGGGTCTTCTCGCCGTTTGATCGGCGAACCAACCAGAGCTGAAATACCCATTTGTATACCCATCCTTTCTCATAGCGAGAAACAGCATATGGAAGAAATTTGGAGTTTTGTGCTTTGGAGATTACTCGCCAGCACCTACAGGCTCTGATGCGCTTGTCCTCATCTGCTCAGCTGCATATTGGACAGCCTTGACAATGTTCTGGTAGCCGGTGCAGCGGCAGATATTGCCTTTGAGGCTTGTGCGTATCTCTTCTTCAGTTGGGTCGGGATTGTTTTTCAGCAAATTATACGAGGCCATAATCATGCCAGGCGTGCAAAAGCCACATTGCAGCCCATGCTTCTCCCAGAAGCCTTCCTGGATGGGATGGAGACTTCCCTCCGGAGCCAGCCCTTCGATTGTCGTTACCTCACTGCCATCGGCTTGAACTGCCAATACGGTACAAGCTTTCACTGATTGGCCGTCGAGAAGGACTGTACACGCACCGCACTGTGAGGTGTCACAGCCAATGTGCGTACCTGTGAGGTCCAACGTCTCACGTAAATAATGTACCAGCAACATGCGCGGTTCAACTTCTGATTGGTGTTGCTGTCCATTCACTGTAACAGTGATTTCGCGCTTCATCGTCATTGATGGTCACCTCCATCTGATTAAGTAATTCTCCACTATGAATGTTACTTCAAGTGGCTTCTCTGGGTAGATGGACGCTTCCATCTACCCCTGGACGGAACCATAACACCGGACACTGGAACAATGTCCAACTGACTTGCCATCTTCTTCGTGATCTCCAACAATGTGACAGTCATACTCTCCAATACGCTACGGGGTTTCGCCATTCTCCCATCCCATTACGAACGCAACGTTGGAGTATAGCAA
>CATPCK010000687.1 GCA_955652655.1 uncultured Ktedonobacteraceae bacterium
ACAACGAGTAGCCCCATCCACCGAGAAACGCCCCGATGATGCCGACGATAATGTTACAAATACACCCTTTCCTCGAGTTTAAAAAAATAAAAATACTGGCAACCCAGCCAGCCAGCGCCCCGAAGATGATCCACGAAATCCAGCTCAGGTTAGATATAATATCCATAATTGTTTTCTCCTTATATTTGTTTGTGTATACTGTTCCTAATCGACCTGACATACAGTTCGGTCCCCAGGCAGCATTCGTCACTTCCCCTCGGTTTCATCTGTGCTCTCTGTCCGGTGCGCCTTGTATGTTGTGCTGAGGAGATAGCCAAGCGCGAACACCACCAGCCCTACAGCGATCCCCAACGCCACGATATTGACGTTGCCATCCCAGGTTACCACGAAAACCAGGAAGTTGACAGCTAGCAGGACGATGATCACACTGATGATTTTCTCCTTGAGATCATCGAGACTGGATATCACCAGCCACTTTGGCGTGGGCAACCTATCGTCAATAAAAAGATCGTAGAGCCCCAGTGCAACGATGTACAGGACGGTGCCGAGCAGAAACAGGTCAATCAACTCGATGCACTCGACTGCGAGTTGCCTGGCCCCGGCAGGCGTAAATACGCTATGCGTAAACGTCTCTACCATGATGCCCACAACCGTCACTCCCCCGTAGACGAGCACGGTGATTGAGGCCAGGAAGGACCCGATCACCGCTATGATAATCAGATACCGGCTTCCAGCAAGAATCTGCCGAAACATGGGGTCGTTCCTCCTTCACGGATTCCACAAAGTTAATAGCTGGCGCACCAGCGACAATTCGTCGGAAGGCACTGGCAGACTTGCCCTTTTTGCCCCAAAAAGTCCATCTTGCTGGCGGGACCCACGTGCCGCTGCCGGAGGCAATCGTGACGTTACTACTGGCGATTATATCACGGCTGAGGTGAAATCGTTTAGTTTAAGGGAACCCTAGCATATGGCCTGGAGCGATCCCCATAGACGTGAACTTCAGCACTGTTGTCATCCTGAGCACCGCGAAGGATCTCTCGCTTCATCGAGGGAAAAGCATCGATTGGAGCGGAGCGCCCACGACCACCGTAGAGCCACTTGGGAGGTCAGTCTTCATGGCTGCCAACGCAATTTCCCTTCCCATCTCTGCTGCTGTGGGGAGTGCTCCCTTGCTGGTTCGTCGCTGAGCAAGCAGACCTGGAACTGTCCGTTCGAGGAGTTTTGGGGTGATCGTTCCCTCAATGAGATCTCCTGTCACGACAATGAGTCGGACGCCTCTCCCTGCGAACTCGTCCTGGCGGGCACGCAGAGCTTGTTCCCCTGCCTGTTTACTCTCAGCAATCGGTTCATAGGCAGGTAATTGCTCCATCCGCCCGTAGAGATGAGCCCAATGGCTGGTGACAAAGACAATCACACCTTCCTGGAGCAAAAGTGGAAGCGCCGCATCGACGAACTGAAGCTGGGCGTCTCTATTCAGGTGCATGGGATACTGCGGATCAGCCGCGACCAGGTCTCGCTCCAATCCTCCTGAGGCATTGAGAACGACGACATCCAGATGATCTGTCCACTGTTTCAGATCCTGGAAAAGAGAGGCAATCTCACTGGAATGGGTCATATCACAAGCGAGGGCGAGACCACGCACGTGACGCAGCGTCACGGCTGCCACCACGTCCTGGGCTCGCGCCGCTTTGTTGCGATAGGTGAGCGCAATATCATACCCATGATCTGCGAGTGCGAGGGCTGTCTCTGCTCCGATTCCACGTGATCCACCAGTGATCAGAGCAACCCGCCGGCTCTTGTGTTGCATACATATCTCTCCTGTTCTCTCCTTGGTGAAGAGGTCACTGGAAAGGGTACTCGATTCCGCCTGAGAACACAACCCCAATCTCTCCGATTTCACTGCCACATGATAGGTAATTCAGCCGCACAATGCTTCTTTGAGAGAACTATAGCCTGACAGGAGAGCTAAAGCAGTGAACTGCGTTACTACTGAGTGATGAAAGAAGAGACATCAAGTTCCTACACATCTCCGAAGCGGATTGTCGATTCCGGCTGAAAGCTGAACGAATGAGCCATACACTTTCACCCCTCCAATCACCCTGCCGGGTGATGCTGGTTCACCCGATTGCCCTTTATACTAAAACCAATAGAGAGAGTAGCATATCGCCAGCATTGATGTCATTCGTCCAATATCAAGCGCGTCCAGAGCGACTCAAGGCGCTTGAAATCACGATACGCCTTTTTGATGAAATCTTACACGAATCAATGAACTGAGCAAGAAAGGATATCAGCACATGAAAACGAAAACCAGCGTCAACAATCAATCGACCGCAACCGTGCGGGAGCACTCTACAACCGGCTCCGTCACCTCTCAAGACGGCACCACCATTGGCTACCGCCAGCTCGGCCATGGCCCTGGTGCGGTGCTGCTCCATGGCGCCATGTCGTCAGCCCACAACCACATCCAGCTCGCAGAGGCGCTGGCTGACACCTTCACCGTCTACGTGCCCGACCGCCGTGGCCGTGGCCTCAGCGGCGCGTACAGCGAAGAGTACAGCATACAGAAGGACGTTGAAGATATGGACGCCCTCCTCACCAAAACGGGCGCCAACCATGTCTTCGGGCTCAGCTCAGGGGCCATCATCTTGCTCCAAGCAGCACTCACCCTGCCCGCTATTCACAAAGCCGTCATCTTCGAACCACCGCTTTTCATGAACAACTCGGTGCCGACTGCTGTTTTGACGCGCTTTGACAGGGAGATGGCCCAGGGTAAGGTGGCCGCAGCGCTCATCACGGGCATGAAAGGAGCGCAGATGGGGCCACCAATTTTCAACGTCATGCCCAGCTGGCTGCTCGAGCTGCTCACGAGCATGTTGATGGCAAGCGAGGACAAGAAGGCAAAGGGTGACGACGTACCGATGAGGGCGCTCGCTCCAACGCTGCACTATGACTTTCAGCTCGTTGTCGAGATGAGTGGGAAGTTGGAGAGCTTCAGGGCTATACGCGCCGGGGTGCTTTTGCTCGGCGGCAGCAAGAGCCCGGCTTTCTTGAAAGCTGCCCTTGACGCCCTTGAGAAGGTCTTGCCCCAGGCCAAACGTGTTGAGTTGCCCGGACTCAATCATGCGGCTTCATGGAATACCGAGAGAGGCGGCCAGCCGGAACGGGTGGCGCAAGAACTGCGCCGATTTTTTGCCTAATTTTGAGGAGAAAGACAACCCTGTGAAGCATATACTGGCACTGTGTAGTATATCGTGGCTAGGAAAACTGAAAACCACAGGGATAACTCTTGTGCTGATATTACCTTTTTAAGCTCTGACGTAGATACACGATATGCTCTTCGTGGACTCACAGGTATCATCTCTCACCTGGACCAACACTCTATCATGCCTTAGTTCATGAATTTGGACGTTCGATGGTCGAAGAAGCAATCGATCAGTTTTCCCTCTCTTTTGCTGATCAGGAGGGGTAATAAAAAGGCGCGTGAAGACGGATGAAACACCCGAAGAATACATTTGCTAGTGGAGGTGTGCTAGCATGTAGCAACCATGTAGCAACGCAGCTGAACTAGCGGGTACGGACTTACCTGTAGTTGTACATTAAGCGAGGCAATGAGCACGAAGAGACCGGAAACGAACGCTATTGAACGCTAAAAACCGAAGGTCCTATAGTCTCTCCTTCGAAACCAACCATAGCTTGCTGTTACTTTGGCGTTCCAGAATTGCTGATGAGATCAATCACGGCTGGCACCGCTTGTAAGCTGGTGGCCAGCAGGATGAGCACCAGTCCAATGACACCTAAGCGACGCAGAGGTAACGTATTGGCCTTCCATAAGATGTACTGTGAGATGCTTCCAGCGGCTGCACTCGCTAACGCCAAGACTCCTACTACGATGACAAGAATGAGTGTGCCCACCATATCTTGCAAGCCTTCTAGCAGTCCACTCACATGGATCTGTGCAAATGTCGGATAATCCAACTGCGTCAGTTCAAATATGAGCCAGGGGATGAAGCCGATCACGAAGCCGACCTGAAACCCTTTGCGCGAAAAGACGTGGTATTGAGGAGTAGATGTTTCCCAATGGATGAACCGCCAGAGGCTAAGAAGACCTCCAAAGACGACGGCAAGTGGAACACTTGTGAATACAGAAATGACGATATCTTTCGTAACGAGGAAGAAGAAGACTGGCCATAAGAGCAGTCCCAGTAGTAGTCCCATCACAAAGCCTTTGCGGGAAAAGATGTGGGGTCGAGAGGGAGATGGATTCCAGGTGAGGTATGGCCAGAGGCTGGTGAGGGCGAGGCAGGTCACTCCCATAATCAGTGCCAAAACTACGATATGGGAGGGATTGAGAAACAAGAAGGTGAAGAAGAAGAGGAGTCCCAGTACCAGTCCAATGGCACTCCCTTTCGGGGAAACAATCCGTGGCTTATCCTTGGATTTGGGGAAGTCTACCAGGACGACCGTGAACACACCCATCAATCCTCCGAGCACCAGGGCTTGCAACGTAATAATAAGACTGAAAGGATGATGTGAGAGAAGGTAGATGATCGTAAGAAAGAAACCGAAGACAAGAGCACTGACGAGACCACAAGTAATGAGTAACGTCAGCCACTGCAAGGGCCCATGTTGGCGTCCGAGCAGATCGTACGCCAGGTAGAGCGTTCCTACGACTGCTAAAAGAACACTTGCGATGGTGAAACTATCAAGTGCATCCGGAGGAAGTACAATGTGGGCCAGTACCACCATAGTCCCGTTCTCCTCTATGCCAGGCCAATGGCCGCAAGGGATGAAACAAT
Organism: uncultured Ktedonobacteraceae bacterium; assembly: GCA_955652655.1. GTDB lineage: Bacteria > Chloroflexota > Ktedonobacteria > Ktedonobacterales > Ktedonobacteraceae > UBA11361. The sequence continues at coordinate 4,797 of CATPCK010000687.1, forward strand.
GATCTCACGTATGTCGAGGATACAGAGTTGGGCTGCAATCGAGATGCCAAGTGAGTTGCCATGGAAACGATACACGGTACGCCGGTAGATGTCTCCATCAGATAGTCTACCTGAGAAACACAACAAGTACAACAACCGAGCAATCTTTAACTTCTCTTTCAGGTGGTTGATTATCAGAGAAGCATACTCATTCGTCATATGACGTGTTGAATGTCCCATCTGACGTTGGATGTCTATAGGGCTACGCCTCATAGTTCACAGCGTCTCCCCCATAGATCGCCGCACATTGTGAGCAGACACCCGCTTACCATCCCTGTGCGTTTTTTCAACCATCGCCAGAGCGTAGCAACTCTCCAATACGCTCATGGCTTTGCTATCAAAGCAAAATACCCAAGACCAAGTACGATAAATACCTGATCTTGGGCATCTTTCATGCCTTTATTTGACAGCAGAATTGACATCTAAACCGACGTTTTCAGATGGATGCCATTAAACACATTTGAACAATAATGTCCCTCTGCAAGCTCAATCATGCACCCAAGTGAAGAGGTAAGTGAGTCCAAAAAGGCACAGTTGAGTTTTTAAAAATTGTAAATTTCAGATGTAACCATAGCTGAACTATATAATCTTCAAGATACAAGAGATTGGAAGTTATGGTTAAAAGATTGCAAGAGCCGAGTATTGACGTTTCATCGGCTCTAGTAGAGACAATCATACTGATGGCAAATATTGATGGAGGTGTTAGAGGGACATGGTGGATGGCCAATTGAGTAGTTCAGAATAGACACAATTAGACAAAAAAGCACCTTTGTACGGTTGATCATAGACTCAACCAAGATAAATGAGTATATTATCCGAAGTAATCCTATAAATCTTGTTCTTCGTGCGCTAAGCTGTTATCATTTCCCAGGTCACCATACACGCATACAAGAGGTACCATATGATCGGTATAAAAACACGAGAGTTTTTACTTGAACAGAGTAGACATAAATGCTCCATTTGCGGAACAAGATTTCCGTTAGAACTCACGCATATCACACGTAAGTTTGAGGGGGGAACTGACGCTGCGGATAATATTGTTGTTCTGTGTGCAGTTTGCCACGACTGGGTAGATAGAATTAACATCCCACCTCACATTCTCAGCGAGGTTAAGAAGGCTTGGGTGGATCAAGCGATTTTAGGAAGAGAGCATATCATTTGGTGGCTAAGTGATAAGGATAGGAATACAAGGCTGAGGACTGCGAGCGTTATATCACAAAATAGCTTCGCTCAATGGATAGAGTTCATCTCTACCAAGAGGACATTCGATGATGAACTTTTACGAGCTAGAGCAGAAATACAAGCTCTTAAGAGCGAGGATGAACTTATCCACTATGTTTTACGACCTATATTTGAATTTCTGGCTTTTGAAGGAATAACCGTCTTGCATCATTCAGGAGCGCCTGAGCACGGAAAGGATATGGTATTTTATCAAAGAGATAACCTTAACACTTTTATATTTTATGCAGTAATCGCTTGTAATACCAAGATACATACAACTTCTTCTAAGACGAGTGACTCAGGTCACTATAACAAAATCATCGATCAAGTCAGTAAATGTTATTTAGAGCCGTGGCGTGATAACAACCTGAAGAGGGAAGCCTACATTGACAAGGCGATTGTAGTAACCTCATCAACCATCGTAGATGTAGCAATGATGTATTTTAGAAGATGGGAAGAGAAGGAGAGAAGACATTTAGTTTTTCTCGATGGCGAACGGCTTGCAAGTTTACTTGTTCAGTTAAGGCTTGGGAAAGAGAGGGAAAATGTATTTTGAGCGGCACGGTTTTCTTAGTTGCTCCCTCTTTCCCTCATCTTGTTTCCGCTTATAGCTTGTCGTAAAATTTGCATATTACCCAACAAAGAAGAGGCTAATCTTACTAGTTGATCACACCGAAACCGTGACCTATATTCTGTCACAAAAGTAGCTTTTAGCGTCAGCTTAAACGTGCTTCTAACCTTGCTTTTGCAGTCTCAATTTAACAGCTTGACCAATGCACTACGTTGAACTTCTGTGTGCACGTATGAACAAAAATGTGAGATAATATGAGGTAACAAGCTCAATGAAGAGTATCACACACCTTTAGAAGGACACGTAAAATGAACGAAAAAGGCAGTATGCCAAAAACCATGTTTGAAAAAATCTGGGATTCTCACGTCGTACGTGAGGTGCCGGGCGAATCTACCGTCCTCTATATCGATCGCCACCTGGTGCATGAGGCCACCTCGCCGCAGGCGTTTGCGGGCTTGCGCCTCGCCGGTATTCCGGTGCGCCGCCCTGATGCCACCATCGCCGTGCTTGACCACAATGTACCGACGGTAACGGGCCGCAAGATGCTCGATGTCGTCGACCAGGAGAGCGCGCTGTGCATCACCACGATGGAGCAGAATGCCAGGGATTTCGGATTGACCCTCTTCGATATGAATGATGCTCGCCAGGGAATCGTGCATATAATCGGGCCGGAACAGGGCATCACCCTGCCAGGGATGACGCTTGTCTGCGGCGATTCGCACACCTCTACGCATGGCGCCATGGGAGCGCTGGCCTTTGGCATTGGTACCAGCGAGATCGAGCATGTCCTTGCAACACAGTGCCTCATACAGCAGCGTCCCAGGACGATGAACATTCGGGTTGAGGGAACGCTTGCTCCAGGAATCACCGCAAAAGACCTTGCCCTTGCCATCATTGGAAAACTTGGCACCGGCATTGGTACCGGCCACGTTATTGAGTTCAGCGGTTCTACAATCCGCGGCCTCTCAATGGAGGGACGTATGACCCTCTGTAATATGGCAATTGAGGCGGGCGCTCGCGCAGGGATGGTTGCTCCCGACGAGACCACCTTTGCCTATATCAAGGGACGCCCATTTGCTCCCAAAGGCGAAATGTTCGAGCAGGCGGTAGCCTCGTGGCGGCAATTGGCAAGCGATCCTGACGCCCACTTCGATGCCGTCCACGAGATAAATGTGGATGGCCTTGGACCGCAGGTAACCTGGGGCATCAACCCGGGGATGGTTGCCAATGTCACCGATGCTGTGCCTGATCCCGCCACTCAGAGCGACCCATCAAAACGGCAGGCATACGAGCGCGCATTGAAGTATATGGGTCTGCAGCCAGGTCAGAAGATCACGGAGATCCCCCTGGATACGGTCTTCATTGGCTCCTGTACCAATTCTCGCCTGGAAGATCTGCGCATGGCGGCACAGTATGTAAAGGGCAAGCATGTCGCGCCCAAAGTGCGAGCTATGGTCGTGCCAGGTTCGATGCGAGTGCGGCGTATGGCGGAAGAAGAGGGCATTGCCGACATTTTCCGGGAGGCTGGCTTTGAATGGCGCGAGGCCGGCTGTAGCATGTGTATCGCTATGAATGGCGATTCCCTGAAAGAGGGTGAGCGCTGCGCCTCGACAAGCAATCGTAACTTCGAGGGCCGCCAGGGACGAGGTGGACGCACCCATCTAGTCAGCCCTGCAATGGCTGCTGCTGCTGCTGTTGCCGGTCACTTCGTAGATATTCGCGATGTATAGCAAAACAGGGCATTGGTTTGGGGTCGCTGGACAGATGCCAGCGAAAGGAGCAACCAAAGTTCTCAAAAATGTATGTACATGTAAGCTTATGTGTTCAATGTGAACACTTCGGGAGTAGCGTACCCGGATAGTCGGCTGACCATGCAACCGGAAGCCCCTAATTCGCGGCTCATGGATGTACCAGCAGAGTTACGTCCGCTCTCGGTGCTGCTGGAGCGCGAAAGCGAGAAGAGAGAAAGTAGACCAGAGAACCGATGGTCTATTGCCTGGCTTGGGCCACACACCCGTAAGGGTGCGGTGTGTTGCAGGGAAGTGTAGGTTGTAAAGCCACTGAGGCTTATCTACACGGAAGTGCAGAAATTCATATGTTTAACTACATTTGTAAGGAGCAGTGTAAACTTTGGAAGCATTTACGACATTAACTGGCCTGGTTGTACCTCTTGATCGTGCCAATGTCAACACGGATGAGATCACCCCGGCCCGCTTTCTCAAAACGATTCGCCGTACTGGCTTCGGTCCGGTACTCTTCGC
>CATPCK010000688.1 GCA_955652655.1 uncultured Ktedonobacteraceae bacterium
GTCTCTCGCGCTCGGCAGACAGATGCTTCGCTGCGCTCAGCATGGCAGGGCTAGACCTTTCTGTTGATGAAGAACTGTCACGTTCATTTGAACCATGCCTAATATTAAAAATAACGAGCCCGTCCTGCACAGCTTTAGGCACGGACTCCTGGCTTTAGAAAGGAGCGACCAGATGACAACACTGCTCGCAAAGAATGCCACGGTTGTGGTCACAATGGATGAAGAGCGCCGGGAGCTTCAGAACGCCGGCCTATTCGCTCGGGATGGCATCATCGAGCAAGTGGGACCCACAGCTGACCTGCCCGCTTCCGCCGACAGAGTGCTTGACTTGCAGGGGCACATCCTGTTGCCTGGACTGGTGAACTGCCATCACCACCTGGATCAGGTCTTGACCAGAAACCTGCCTGCCGCCCAGGACATCAATCTCTTTCCCTGGCTCCGTGCCCACTACCGCATCTGGGCCAGTCGCACACCGCCGGCCTCTCGTACCGCTACTATTGTCGGTCTCGCCGAGCTCGCGCTCTCCGGTTGCACGACCGCCTTCGATCATGCCTACGTCTTCCAGAACGGCTGTAAGGTCGACGACCAGATCCATGCTGCCCAGGAGCTGGGTGTCCGTTTTGTCGTCTCTCGCGGCAGTATGTCGCTCGGGGAGTCGATGGGGGGCCTCCCCCCTGACGACTGCGTCGAAGCGGAGGAGGAGATTCTTGCCGACTCCCTGCGGGTCATCCAGCACTATCACGACCCCAAACCCGGGTCGATGCTGCAGATTGTCCTGGCGCCCTGCTCTCCGTTTTCGGTCACCCCGGACCTGATGCGTGAATCTGCGCGCCTGGCGCGGCAGTACGGCGTTCGCCTGCATACGCATCTGTGCGAGACGTTCGATGAAGAGCGCTACACGCTCGAGCATGTTCAGCTGCGTCCAGTAGCGTACATGGAGACGCTGGGCTGGGTCGCAGACGACGTCTGGTATGCCCACGCCATCCACGTCAACGACGACGAGATCCGCCTCTTCGCCCAGAGCGGAGCGGGAGCGTGCCACTGCCCATCGTCTAACATGCGGCTGGCCTCGGGCATCGCCCCCATCAAGAAGTACCTGGCGGCTGGCGTCAAGGTAGGTCTCGGGGTCGATGGCTCGGCGAGTAACGACGGCTCCAATTTACTGGTTGAAGTGCGGGAGGCCATGTTGCTTGCCAGGCTCAAGATGGGGCTGCGGCCGCCCGAGGGGCCGGAGACAGTGCTGTCCACCTCCGATCCCTTGAGGGCTAGGGAATGGATGACGGCGCGCGAAGCGTTGGAGATCGCAACACGTGGTGGCGCGGCAGTGCTTGGGCGATCCGACATCGGGTCATTGGAGCCGGGCAAGTGCGCGGACTTCTTCACGCTCGATCTGAACACCCTCAACTACGCGGGAGGGCTGAGCGACCCGGTTGCCGCCGTCGTGTTCTGTGCGCCGCAACGCGCTCGCCATACCGTAGTGGGTGGACGCCTGATCGTCGACAACGGCGAGATCGCGACGCTCGATGTCGTACCGGTGATCGAGGAGCACAACCGCCATGCCGCAAAGCTCGCCGCCATGGCGGTGTGAGCGGGTCACGGGAACCGCGAGAACACGAGCAGTCAGATGCCCCCGGCAGCGTTGCCATCAAGCTTGTTCTCCATTAAGCTTCTCCTGTCGGTCCAAATCGTTCGGTCTTGATTCGTGCTGGTGCGTATCCCAGTGTGACGAGACTCGCTGCGGCCGTTTCGACAAACGGTGTGGGGCCACAGATGAACATCAACGGACGTTGATCAGCCGGCCAGGCCACCTCACGCAGCATCTCGGTATCGATCCGGCGATGATATCCCGTCCACCCGGGCGGTTGCACACGAGTCAGGGTATGCACCACCTCAAGCATAGTGGTGCTCCTGACCAGGCGGTCGAGTTCGTCACGGTAGATCACATCCTCAGAAGACCGCGACGAGTAGAGCAAACGCGTCGGAATGGTGCTACCCACGGCGGCACGGTGGCGGATCATGGCCATCAATGGCACGATGCCAGACCCCCCGGCTACCAGCAGGAGCGGACCGCCCAGGCGTGCCTCCCAGACGAAGTACCCTCCGACGGGGCCGCGCAGTTCCAATTTGTCACCGACGCGCAGTTCATCGACCAGGTAGGGTGACACTTCCCCGTCATCGAGCCGTTCGACGGTGAGCGTCAAGCGCTGATTCTCCTCGGGTGGCGAGGCGATCGAATAGCTGCGCTCGGCCTGGTAGCCGTCCTGGGCGGTGAGTCGCACATCCACGTGCTGACCAGCTCGATGCCCCATCCAGTTGGGGAGCGCCAGCGTGATGCTCTTCGCCCGCGCTGTTTCTCCCTGCGTGACAACCACCTCACCGAGTTGCCAGGTTAGTCGCCCTGGTAGCGTTCTTCTTTCCATGGATCTCCGTGATTGTGATAGCCAAGCGACTCCCAGAAGCCCGGTTCATCCTCATCGACCAATCGGAAACCCCGGACCCACTTGGCGCTCTTCCAGAAGTAGAGGTGGGGATTTAGTAATCGTGCCGGGCCACCATGTTCGGGCGCCAGGGGCTGCCCTTCATACGTGTCGACCACCCACGCCTTTCCATCCAGCACCTCTTCCAGGGGCAGGTTCGTGGTATAACCCCCATCGCTGAAGGCGATCACGTAACTGGCGTCGTAATCGACCTGCTTCAGCAGGGTATCGAGGGAAACGCCTTCCCAGTGCGTGTCCAGTTTCGACCACTTGGTCACGCAGTGGATGTCCCTGGTCACCATCTCGCGTGGCAGTGTATGAAATTCATCCCAGCTCCACCGTTTTGGCTGATCGACCTCCCCCAGGATCGAGAAATCCCAGGCCGCGAGAGGGGTACGCGGCGTTGGCCCTGCCGAGAGCACGGGAAAGCCGCGCTCGAGATATTGTCCAGGCGGGATTCTTGCGCTCTTGTCACTCTGCTGGCGACGACCTCGGAACCCGCGCGAGATGAATCCTTCACTCATGTGGTCACCTCCTGATCTCCTTTCGCTTTTCTCATCATGTTCCTCATTGTACCACGCAGCCATGGTCTTCCTCTTCGACTTCCCGATTGGTAACGCGAGTGGTGGGGAACAGAGGGTGTGGTACTATAGAGAGTGTCGCTTATTGGTGAAAGCGACACTCAACGCCGATCACGTTGATCTAACGATCTTGACCGGGCGCAACGAGAGAGGGCGGCTCGGTCAAGATCGTTACAAGCCGGGTTGTGACAGAGAAATTCGGCGTGCTCTTGGGTCGCTATGATGTTCGTGACTCCATTCGAGGGAAACGACCACTCGTTCGCCGACGCCTCTGGTAGGGGTAATGATGTTCATTGGTAAGCGATGCCATGACCGTAACGATGTAAAGGAGGCTTACATGTCGTACAACCCCGCCAAGGGATTTCCCCGCATCATGCCGTCCCTACGGTATGAGGA
>CATPCK010000689.1 GCA_955652655.1 uncultured Ktedonobacteraceae bacterium
CCTCATCACCAAGCGGCCACTCTCCTATCAAAAAAGCACGCTTCGTGTCCTGCTGCATTCTCATTTCCTCGTAATTGCTATTGCGGCTACCTCTATGTTGAGTACGGTCGCGCTTCCCGTTCCGTTTCATTGAACCTCACGTACTCCATCTGATCAACATATACATATCCGATATTGATGAGTCTAGTTTCAATAGTAACACCTGGCGTCATTGATGTCTATAATGGTAGGGTTTTTAACAGTTGCCGAATTTGTGTAGCTATTGTATACTCTTCCTATCTTTTTCGGTTCTTTAATGTCCGGTCGACTTTTGCTGAAATGAACCAGGAAAAGGTTCTATGAAACAGACCATTATAGCGAAACTCAAACTGCATACGACTCTTGAACAGTTTACGGCGTTGCGTCGCACGCAATTGGCCTATCGTGATGCTTTGAATTACTCATAGCCCCAAACGGGCTACGGGCAAGCGGGCTGGATGAAGGAAGAACCCCCTGCATTCTATGCAGGGGAGTGTCAGAAACGTGAAAGGTTGGGTGTACTCAGCAAGCGGCTGTGAAACTGGCTTGCTACTCGCTGGTCAACGCGGCTGCCAACACGCGCCAACAAGACATTGCCAGGTTCCATGCTGACATTTGGTTCAGTAGTGGGATATTCCACAAAACCCTGCGATGCAAAGAGCTTAACGATGATTTGTCGATAGCGATGGACAGTGATCCCAAGGCCCTGGGTATCCCAATGCCATGATAAGCCGATGGCAAACAAGATCATATCCTCCAGGGCGTCAAGCTCAAGGGCAAATGCTAACAACCGTCTGGCAATTCCCATCCCACGCCAATTTGAACTGACCTCGATAGCAACTTCATGGACGTTCTCGATGCCATCCCAGAATGCGTCGGCTGGGGCCAGCGTCACCTCCCCTATGATCTCTCCCGAGGGCGTATAGGCCAGCGCAAGCGCGCAATCAGGGCTTTTGGAAATACCGAGCAGCAGCTGGTATTCGCGTTCAGGAAGACGCGCAAATGCCCGCAAGCCGTCGTCTGGCCGCAGACGTTCAACGAAAGAGGGAGGGCAAAAATCGCGCAGCAGTACCTCACCAGTTCTTGTCTCGATCACTTTGCTGCGCGACGGAGTCGCAGTGCCACGTAAGTGCAATAGATCAAAGAGTCCCGTCAGCGGTGACCGGTACTGAACGGTAGGAAAGGCATGGCGTACCGAAGAAGGCACGAGCAGATGGCGGACCAGAGCAACGGTAAGGCGATTTGCCTCGTTAATGTGCCAGCGCCGGGGCTGAGCGGGGAAATCCTCCTGTCGATCCATGTAGGTGGTTGGGAAATCATCCGCGGCGGTCGCTTTGCCCATCATTTCCTGCGCAGCTTCCTCCTGGTTCTGCACAGCCAACCATTCAGGGCGCCAGCGAGTGACCCACTCCGCGGGTAGCTCCTTCGGCAATGCCTGGTCCGACATCTCCGCCCATAACATGCTCCAGGCTCGTGGCACCACGCGATATAGATCATATCCTCCCCCACCCAATGCCACCCAGCGCCCCTGACAGTAGGTATGCGCCAGCTGGTGCGCCATTTTCATCTGCTTCTGGATACCGCGCATAGTCAGCTTCAAGTGTGTCAGGGGATCCCAGGCATGAGTATCACAACCATGCACGCTGACAATGACATCGGGTGCGAAAAACGTAATCAGGGGATGGAGCAGCGCGTTCATTGCCTCGTTGTAAGAATCATCTTCTGTAAATGGCTCCAGAGGTACATTGACCGTGTAGCCACGCCCTGTCCCGCTGCCTAGCTCGAGCACATCGCCAGTTCCAGGAAAGAGATAGCGTCCTGTCTCATGAAACGAGATCTTCATGACGCGGGGATCATCGTAGAATGACTTCTGCACACCGTCGCCATGGTGTGCATCAAAGTCGATATAGAGGACCTTTGCCTCAGTGGTCTGCAGGATATGGGCAATGGCTACTGAAATATCGTTGTAGACACAGAAACCAGAGGCGCGATCCGCCCAGGCGTGGTGTAATCCTCCAGCGGGATGATAGACATGCAGCGGGCGGTCCTCCTCCGAGCTAAAGGTTCCACCCTCTGGCAATCCCATCACCGCGCTTAACGCTACTAAAGATCCTCCCGCGATTAATGCGCTCACATCATGCATATCAGGTAGAGCGGGAGTGTCTCCCTCACCGAAGCCATAGTGAAGCCCGAGCTTTTCCAGTTCCCTCTCTTCATCGGGCGCAAGCACTTCCCTATCGACAACGCTAAGACGCTGGACCGCCTCAATATAATCAGCAGTATGATTCAGGCTCAATTCCTCGATGGTCGCGGCCCGCAAGGGTAGCCGGGTCTGCTCACGCGCGCTGCGCCAGAGTCCACTCGTCTCCAGCAGGTCTATGAGCGAGATCAGGCGGCGCGCTTGCAACGGGTGATGTGGGCCAAAGTCGTACTTGAGTTCGGCCGGGTCAAAAATAAGACGTGCCCTGGGTGGGTTTGGGGGTTGCTCAGGCATATGTTCAACCTTCCGACAAGGGATCAGCAAATGTATACTCAATATTTGCTTTATGCAAACGAACTAACAAAGGAGAGGGGTTGATAGTCCCCAACCGCAGCGTTGCGACGTGAGGAGCGTCATCCTGGGGCGCAACCATGACACTATGCACCTTGATGTGCAGTTCTGCCGCCAGGAGCAATGTTTGTGCCAATGGTATCAAATCGCCGTGTGGAAGAGGAATGAGCAATTGCATGCCAGGCTCAAAGGCACCCAGCGCGCGAGCTAAGGCCATCAGTAGATCACTACGTGTGAGTAAACCAACCAGGATGGTCTGTGTTTCCTGTCCCTCTGCCACTTGCTCATATTCCACCACAGTCAGGCAATTGAGACCTCGTTCGACAAGCAACTGCGCTGCAGCGGCTGCGCTCGTCGTTGTGGTTACACTGATAATAGCACGATGCATTACTTCAGCGACACGCTGATCGTACCAGGGGCGGTGCAGCAAATCACCCGAAGAGCGCTGTTTATCCAACGCCAGGACAAGGTCAATATCTTGCGAGGTCAGCAAACCTTCGAGCAGAAGTAGCGTGTTGTGCGTGCTGTGTTCGGTCTTCTCTGTTTCATGCACCTGAACACGGCGAACTACAGGTAGGTGATGAATCTGGTATTGCCGCAACAGGTTCGCGGCATGACTGAGTGTATCATCGGCTACTACTGTGATCATCTTCGTTGTCATTATATCTCTTACGATCATGTGTTTATGACCCCTTATTGCAGCGTCATCTTTTGCGCCGCAGTCAAATGTGATGCGCACTGACTGGAATCATCATAGCACAAAATATGGGGTACTGAGCAATGCAGTATGACAACCTGACCGCTCTCTTTGTCTAAGTGGATGGCACGAAGAGCAGCCCGATATAGAGTAGGGCCGCCAGACCAAGTAAAAGGCAATAGACGCTGGCCATAATACGCGAAGCCGCCTGCACTCTTCGGAACCTGCGCGAATAGTAACTCCTGTAAGACATAATGAGCGCGACTATAAGAATACCTAACAATAAAAAGAAATCCAATAATCTGACGGCAAAGACACCGCTAAATAATGCAAACGTCACCGCGACAGCCCCAAAAACGCATATTCCACCTAATACATCTGCCGCTGCAACAGCCATAAAATACACATCATCGTAGCGACGTATAAGTAAAAGAGGCGTTACCCTCACCAGGATGACCAGCCCACCAATATAAACACAAAGGCAGGCGAGTGTCCAGAATAAATATGACATATATCTTCATCCTCATATACATATTTTGACATCATGCAATTAAGGCTTTAGCCTTTACAAGCTTTGAACAAACATGGAGGGACAGGGCATAGCTTTAGCATAGTTAGCATGCAGGTACTGGCATGCGTGAAGTGATCCAGGGCTCCGCGATTGCTTGATTTTCTTGCAAGTTTATTGTATCACGCTATAATACTGTCTGGGAAACCCTAAATGACTTTACAAAGAATGTTGAGCATATCTTATGGCGACATTAACCTGGAAGGGTAAACAGCCTGTTGATGACCAGGTACTTTCATCTCTCGCAGCCCGGTTGCATATCGTCGAGACATTTCCCAGGCAGCCCACGGAAAGTATAGCACCATCAGCGCAATTTCCCGCAAATGGCTGGTATAATCGTCTCATCTGCGGAGATAAAAGTAACGTACTGCTAGCCCTCCTGCCTGAATTTGCCCGCGCCATCGATCTTATCTACATCGATCCCCCATTTATGACCGGGCGCGACTTCACCAGCGGCAGCCAGCTGGCTTATAGCGACAAGTGGAAGAATGACCTGGATGTCTATCTTCAATGGCTATACGAAACTTTCTCGCTATTGCACCTTCTGTTGGCAGAGCATGGAAGCCTCTATGTGCACCTCGACTGGCGTGCCACCCACTACGCGAAGATCATGCTGGACGAAATATTCGGAGTCAGCTCGAATGCCGAGGGAGTCGGTTTCAAGAGTGAAATTATCTGGCACTATCAAACAGGTGGGCGCTCCTACAAGACATATGCACGGAAACACGATACTATCTTGCTCTATACCAAATCAGCCCGGTACTGTTTTCATGGAGAGAGGATTGGTGAACGGCGCGGCTCACAGAAACGGAACCATATGCGCAAACGCATAAATTCTGATGGACATATTACCTGGACGATTCGTTCCGCGGGCCGGCTCTATACCTATGACGAGGATACGGTTATGACCCCTTCTGACGTCTGGAGCGACATTAGCCATCTCCACCAGAAAGACCCGGAACGCAATGGCTACGCCACACAAAAACCTTCCGCCCTGCTAGAACGCATCATACTGGCTTCATCCGAAGAAGGTGATCTCGTCCTCGATTGCTTTTGTGGGAGCGGCGTGACGCCAGTGGTTGCTGAACGGCTCGGCCGTCGTTGGATTGCCAGTGATCAAAGCTCCCTGGCAATGCAAGTGACTCAAAAGCGCCTGCTAGCTCAGGAACAATGCGGTCCGTTCATCCTGCAAAGAATCTAAAGAATAAGTACAGAAAGGCCATTATCACCGCCCACATGAAACAGGTATGATATAATCGGTTAGGGGATTACTTTATGTTTAGTGAAGTCAACAATGCAGATGAAGCGAATAGATAGCTATGTTAGAACTCCTTGAACAGCTGTTCCGCCAGGTACGTGCCTACATGCAATCCGAACGGTTCGAGCGCAGCCAGGTCTACTACCATTCACCGGAACATACGACCATGCAGTTTGATCGCGAGGCCGAAGATATCATTATCAGCGGGCTAAAAGAAAGTGGGCATGGCTTTGAAATCATCACAGAAGAGCGAGCGCCTTTCACCACAAACGCAACGCCGCCCTATCGTATCGTGATTGACCCCGTTGATGGCTCTACCAATGTCTCCCGGGGCATCATGACAGCGGCTGTGGCACTGGCGGTTCTGCCAATCGACGCGCCTGTTACCCCGGAGCAAGTGCAATGGGCACTGGTAGGGGAACTGTTCAGTGGTACCGTCTACCAGGCGCAACGTGGCGGTGGCGCTTTTCGCAATGGACGCCGCTGCCAGGTCAGTGATACAAAGTACCTGTCCTCGTGTATTGCAGGCATGAATTTTGATGGGCGTGACCTGGCTACGCTCGGGAAATTGATTGTGCAGAAGCCCGTAATAGGGAAGGTTCGACGTACCGGCAGTTCAGCAATGGATGTTGTCTACGTCGCCAGCGGGGCCTACGATGCCTTTATCGATGTCGGAGACATACTTACCGCTGAATCCTTCCTGGCCTCGTTGAGTATTGTCATGGAGGCAGGCGGCGTGGTCAGTGACAACCTAGGCAATAATTTAGATGCTATTCCCAACCTGACAAAAGGATATTCGCTGGTGATAGCGGGCACGCATGAGCTCCATCAAGAGATTATTGAACGAATGAACGGGCCCGAAAAACAGTGAA
>CATPCK010000690.1 GCA_955652655.1 uncultured Ktedonobacteraceae bacterium
ACATAATCCCGTCATGAGTAGGGGCCGCTTGATCGCGCCCACAGCCGATTGATCGGCCCTCGGTGCATATTTCGATATCCAAATTATTTTGTTAACGGTCATAAGGGCGATAAACACCTTTTTCTCATTTTTATCAGGCAAAAATAAGGGTATATAACCATTAAAATATATTATCATGGTAATATTGTATGATATGGATGTTTCGCCTGTCAAGTGTTCAAAAGAAATCTGATCCCGCTATCCATGCTTGACTGAGTGGGAAAAGGACGTTGAGCGCTGGGATGAGTTCAGCAGGAAGCTGTTGTCCTGGTTGAAGCAGAGCCCACGAGATGGGTCGGAAGCCAAAGATCAGTTGGGCAAACGTGTTCGAGCTGAGAGTGGCATGCAGCGGAGAGGAAGATGGTGTACTAATGGGACGTATACTGGTTGGGGTGACTTCAAGAAAGCTCGTAGAGGCATCAATGTTGAGCACAAGAGTGCCTGTCCAGTCCACGAGACGCGAACGCTCTTGCCAGTACTTCTGCCAGAGAGGGAGCAATGACTGCAGTAGTGTTGGCACATGTACAAGACGCGCCATCCATCCACCGTTCGGGAAGGAAAGCAGTTCGCTCCGTACAGGCATATGTTCTGTGAGAAAGTAAAATGTTGGATCGGTCGGAGGAAGGGGCCAACTCATTTCCTGGGGAGGCTCTGGTTCTGCGTCAAGCAATTGTGCATGAGTATGGAGCAAAGCAAGCGTCGCAGGCCAGGTATCGGCAGCCACTTCATAGACATACAGCTTGCGTCTTCTCCGCGAAAGCAGGAGATAGCCATGTAGCTCCTGTTCATAATTGAGAACCACAAGGGACCCAGTTTCGGCCAACTCGAACCAATTGGACAACAAATGCTCTTGTCGCTGGAGCGTACGCATGGGAGCAAAACTGCCAAGGTAGGAACTATAGTGGCGCTGGTAGCAGCTCAGGAGTGCCGGAGCATCAGTCATCGTGGCAACTCGCACCAGGTAGGTGCCAGGATCGGTTTCTGGAAGCTGTTTTCGGGCGAGAGTATGTCGAGGCGTATCTTCAAGGATATCGATGTAGCCAAACTGCTGGTAGAAGTAGGCGAGTCCATGCAGGAACAGCAGGGCATACTGTTGGCTTTCTGCAACGCGAATAGCATCCTGCATGAGCGCTGTAGCAATCCCTTGATGACGGTAAGCTGGGTGCGTTGCCACGCCATTGATGCACGCGGTGCGGAGCCGAGCTGATCCCAGGCACATAGTGCGTTCAAGCAGAGCATAGCCCCCGACATACGTGTCCCCTAAGAAGGCACCCCGGAGTTGGTGAAGGTGAAAATCGGGATCATCCATGAGAAAGCGCCGTCGTTGTGCTGAGACGAGAGCGGCATCTTCATCAGGACGAAAAATTTCTGCATTGAGACGAAAGAACGCCTCCAACTCGGCAGGCATTTTGAGTGAATGAACCTGTAAATCAGATACTGCTGTCAGTCGATTCTTCATGCACACCTTTCATATTATCCTACAACTTCGCCTTTTCGATCAGCCTTGTCATGCTGCTACTGTATCCGCTTTGGCCTTGCTTTGCAAGCCTTTTAGGAGTCCTGGTTCAGCCTGGCAATGCCCTGCCGTTGGCTTTGGAGTCGATTCCTTAGGCAATGGCGTAAAGGTCGGCGTAGGTTCTGGCTCAGATGTCGGACTTGGTATAAGCGCCATCCGTAGTAATGAAGTTATCGAGAGCTGATTCTGATCACGGCAGATCGAAGTGTTTCTTGTATTTGGAGGAGAGCAACCTCATCTTTATAGCGTTGTCTTGGCCAGAAGAACCCCTTGAGACCATCTTTCTTATGGCGAGGTACGAGATGAATATGCATGTGTGGCACACTTTGGCTGACGCGGTTGTTGATAGCAACAAACGTTCCATCGGCTTGTAAACCTTCTTCAATGGCCCGTTCCAGCATTTGTGCATTCTGAAAGAGCGGTCCAACAAGTGAAACAGGAAGATCGGCGAGCGTTTCATAATGGACCTTCGGCACTAACAGGCAATGTCCAGGAAAAAGAGGCCTTCTATCTAAGAAGGCCAGGGAAATGTCATCCTCAAAGACGGTATACGCAGGTTCCTCATTACGAATGATTGCGCAGAAAATGCACGTATTGTTTGTGTTTGTTTCGCCCAGATAAGCATCGGGCATAGCTGAAACCTCGCTTTACAGCACATCCGCTAAATAATTACTTTATGTCGCAAGGCATAGTATACAATATGAACATATTTGCAGTTCGACGAGGAAAGCGGGTGTGTGTTTATGACGTCAGAGCAGATCATCGCGAACTTGAAACAGTATGCCAGTGCCCAGGCCGTCGAAGGTATTATTAATCTCTGTTCGTTAATAGCTCGTATGTAGTAACCGTGACGAGGCCATAAATGATGTGGGGTATGATATCAGCCGCCCAGCCCGAGACTCCCCTCTTCTAGATACTGCCATTCTTCTTTCAGAGAAATTTTAGATTTTATAGTTCAGCTTGACATAGAGTGAAATGCTGCTAAACTGCTATCATGCATTTGTTTTGATTAATGCTGTCCTGTCCTGTCCAGAGCAGAGAAAGGGGGAATTTCTTCTAGCGTAACCTCTGGCATTCAAGTTCGACAAGTCGTATACCTAAAATGGCTTAGGAAATCCTACTATTCTATTTAAGGAAGAGGTGCTTGCCTTGAAACGACACGATGTAGTGAGCGTAATCAGAGGAAAGTCGAGTATCAAGTGGTTAATCCCACTCTTCTCGATGCTGACGATTCTATCAATGCTATCAATGGCCCTTCCAGTTGCAGCTGTCAGTAGCGATACACTCGTCACTGTTGGCAGTCCCACCACACCGTTTTCCCAGAACAAGCAAAACGAACCGGCGATCGCCGTGGACGCCAGTCACCCAAATATCCTGGTAGCGGGCTCGAACGATGAGCTTGACTTGGAGGCCTGCAACGCCGGTGATTCCACAACCTGCCCGTTCACTCAAGGGGTAGGTGTCTCAGGCATCTATTTTTCGTTCAATAGCGGTACAAGCTGGACGCAGCCGACCTATACTGGCTGGACAGCCAGGCAGTGTGTTGGTGCTCCCGGCTTTACCTGCACCCCCCAGGTTGGACCAATCGGCACATTGCCCTGGTACTATGAGAATGGCCTGGTCTCTGATGGTGACCCCGCGGTCGCCTTCGGCCCTGTCCCTGGTGCCAACGGCAAGTTCAGCTGGTCCAATGGCTCTCGTCTCTACTACGGCAATCTGACCAGCAACTTTAACGCGATTCGCTCCGAAGAGGCATTCAAAGGCTTCGAGGCCATCGCCGTTTCGCGGACCGACAACGTGACTGCCGCCGCAGCCGGCGCCAAGAGCGCCTGGATGCCGCCGGTCGTGATCTCTAAGCAGTCGACGACGACGTTCAGCGACAAGGATCAGGTCTGGGCGGACAACGCGTCAAGCAGCCCGTTCTTTGGCCACGTATACGTGTGCTGGGCCTCGTTCATGGGCCAGGAGAAGGGACACGGCACCCCTGCCCCACTGGTCGTCGCCACCTCCACCGATGGTGGCAACACCTGGACGCAGAAGCAGGTCACGGCGGCCGCTAACAACGGGCAGATCCAGCCGCTCGACGGCTGCACGATCCGCACCGATAGCCATGGCAACGTGTACGTCTTCGGCATCGGGACAGATCCCACCACTAAGCTGCACTTCGAGTACATGGTTCCCTCTACCAACGGCGGCCAGAACTGGGACCGGCCCATCCAGATTCCCGGCGCCGTCACCCATCCTGGGGTGCTCGACCCGGTGCAGGGACGGCTCGTTGAGGACGGCGTCGCTGGCGCTCGCAACGACCTGGCGTGGGCTCCCTCAGTCGACATTGCCAACGGCTCTCCCACGGGCGCGGATGCGAGCAATCGGATGGTTCTGTCATACGTGAGCGGCACGACCGACCTGCCGCACGTGGTGTTCCGGGAGTCCACGAACGGCGGCACCACCTGGTCGGCTCCCAGGAACATCGAGACCGCTGGCGATCGCGGCTACTACACTGCTCCAGCCATCTCGCCAAACGGGAAGGATGTCTACGTGGTGTACAACGCCTTCACGACGCCGTTCCGCACCAACACCACCGATCCTCGTAGCATGGTGGGAGTCGTCCTGCACGCCGACACCTCGGCCAACAACCCCGCCACGCCGACGGGCGCCTTCACGGAACTCCATCGGAGCCCTCCAGGCGACCCGCGAGGCTCAAGCGCGAACAGTTTGATCTCCGAATTCCTGGGTGACTACGTCTATGCCGTCGCTACGCGAACCTATGGAGCGGCAGTCTGGAACGACGTGCGCAACGCGGCAGATTGTCCCGCAGTCGATGCCTGGCGCATGTCCCTGCAAACCGGCGGCTCGGTCCCACGCCCCGCGCCTGGTATCGTCTGCCCTGCGACGTTCGGCAACTCGGACATTTTCGGAGGGGCTTACGCGGACCCAACACCGTAGTTGTTCGGGTGGGGATAGGTAGTTGTTTTGCTCGCTCCTGGATACCCAGGGGCGAGCACACACTTCTAGCCAGGACCTGTACTGGCTACTTCGCAACGGCCCCGCATTTTTATTTCTTGTCGTCAGCACCAATAGCGTTTTGCAGCCGTTCAACGAGCAGGCGATAAGCGGCTGGATCGGATCGCTCTAACGACTGCAAGCCACTGATCAATCGATCAACGTCAGACAGCGTGGTATCTTTCTCCTTTGGTCCATTGACGAACGCAACGGCCGTTGTAACCTTCTCGGAGAGTGCATGAAACTGGTACAGTACGCCGCGCTCCTGCGGTGTGAGCTCATCCTGCGGTAAGCGGGCAACGAGCACATCTATTACATCAAGGATGCGCCCGAGCTGCATACCATAGCTGCCCACTTCTCGAAGCACAGCGTTCTCAACGTCCACGTCCCCGGTATTGCAATTGATATAAAATTGCGGATTGTAGAAACGTTGCCAACTCGTCATTGGATCGATCATGAAGTTTTTAAAAGCATCCTGGAAGGGAAACGCCATCCCTTGTGAGCTATTCCTTTGTGGCTTATTCATGTTGTTCTCCTCCTGCTGGTCCGAAACGTCCTCTCTACATGCAATACAAAACTCTTACGTTCTGTAGTGTAACACCAGAAGTTCTTCTGCGTCTACAACAGTAGGTGCCGATTTATCGTGCACATCGCCAATTGATCGGCCCTCGCTGGATGTTCCGATATCCTGATTAAAAAGTCATCACCCATCCGCGAGCTGTTCACTTTCATACAGTTTTTGATCAGTACCACAAATCACAATATGCAGGTGCGTTCTATCTAGTGCTGAATAAATGACTGATTTAGGAGGATAACATGGATATCGTAAGTAGAGGACGCACCACTATCCTGAAGCGCTGGCGGCATCTCTTCACTTGTGCCATCATCATCGTTGTAATTCCAATCCTTTTGCTGCAAGTGCTACCCAAAGCGCGGGCAGACAGTAATGGTATATGGCAACAGTACACGTACAATGGCCCTGCTGGTAGCCGTCCATACTTCGTTTATACTCCCGCCAACTACCAGGTTGGCACGGCAGTCCCCATGATCGTCATGCTACACGGCTGCACACAAACACCGGCAGACTTCGCCGCTGGCACACAAATGGATCAGTTGGCAGATCAAAAACAGTTCATCGTCGTCTATCCACAACAGACGAGCACGTATAATCAGGAGAAATGCTGGAACTGGTTTGATTCTGCTGATCAATCGCGGGGGAGCGGGGAGCCTGCCATCATTGCAGGAATCGTACAGGCTGTTGAACAAACTACCTCGCAGTGGACTATTGATACCCACCATATTTATGCGGCAGGCCTCTCGGCTGGTGCTGCAATGACTGTGATCCTGGGCGCTACCTATCCAGATATCTTCGCAGCTATCGGCGTTCAGTCAGGGTTGGAGTATAAAGCGGCAACTACATCCACTGATTCCTTTACTGCCTTACGCCAGGGAGGCCCCGACCCAACGCAGCAAGGGCAAGCTGCATATAACGCTATGGGTAGTGCAGCCCGTGTTGTGCCAACCATTACCTTTCATGGAACAAGCGACTACCTGGTATATCCTATTAATGGAGAGCAGGTCGTGCGACAGTGGATGCAGACGAATCATCTTGCTTCGCATAACACCTACAATGCGAGCTTTAATAGTCCAACGAGCACCACAAATGGACAGGTAGCAGGTGGTCACTCCTATTCAGTGTACACATGGAACGACAACAACGGAAACGAGGTACAGGAATACTGGCTAGTCAATGGTATGGGACATGGCTGGTCAGGAGGGAGTAGCAGCGGCAGCTATACTGATCCTCAGGGACCAGGTGCAACCCCGGCAATCTATAATTTTTTTATGAATCATCCGGCTTGACCGCCCTCTTTTCCCTTTCATAACTCCGCCCGCTTACGCATCATTGGCGAGAAACTGCTCGATGATGCCTGCAAGCTCCTGCGCATTCGCCACCAACCCCAGGTGCCCGCCCTTATAGACGTACACCTTCGCACGCGGAATCAGGTACTGCAAGATCCTCGCATTGA
>CATPCK010000691.1 GCA_955652655.1 uncultured Ktedonobacteraceae bacterium
CTCCTCATCTCGCCCCTTAGGAGCCAGGTCGAGGTAGTGGTAGGTGCCGTTCATCATGTCGATTCCCCGCGCGTAGCACGAGTAGGTGTGAAAAACCGCGCCGCTCTCGTCTTTGTAGAACACGCTGATTCCCTCGCGGTCCGTGTCATAGGTGTCCATTCTCCTATAGTTGTAGAACGCCGCTCCACTGTGGACTTCCTCCGGGGTAAAGGACGCCTGATAGTCAAAGTTGAAATCGCTTTGGAACGAGGAGACCCACTTGAAGCTCCATCCCATCCGCCTTTTGAACGACTCGATCTTTGTCAGTGGGGCCCGAGAGATGGCAACAAAGGTCACGTCGCGGTGATTGAGGTGAACCCCGATGCCGTTGAAATTGTCGGCCCAGAACGAGCAATGCGGACACCCTTCGTCCCAATCGGGAGCGAACATAAAGTGATAGACGATGAGCTGGCTCCTGTTTTCGAAAAGCTCGGCCAACGTCTCCTTGCCGCTCGGCCCGTCGAAGACGTACTGCTTGTCAACCTTCACCCATGGGAGCTCGCGCCGCTGCCGGCTCAGCTCGTCTCGCAGCCGCGTGAATTCCTTTTCCCTCGCGAGGAACGCCGTTCGCGCCGAGAGCCACTCCTCGTGCGAAACCACCGGGTGGTCCTTGATACTGCTGCTACCGTCGTTTGTCATGCGCTCAACACTCCTTTATGAAAATATCTTCTCATCGGCTCCCAATACAGGAGGATCCAGTGCGTATTGACGATCGAACTCATATCCTCTCCTTCTGTTTGTCAGATCGGGGTGACCCGATCTGGTTCATAAAACGGTGTCAACCTGGTCGCGCTCGCCAGGAGCGGAGGTCGACTCATAGGCAATTGCATGGATACTCATTAGACGAAAGCGAAGGGCAAAACGGTGCGGTCAGACCGCAGCGGTCTGAGGTGCGACTTGTCCTGGCATTACTGGTTGAGGTATAATGATGGGGCGGGGCCAGAGGCTAAATCGTGCGGTCAGACCGCAGCGGTTTGACGCGACCTTGTGTTGCCCGTCCCGATTGTGCTCACGCATCAGCAGCGCGCGTGAGAAAGCGAGGAAGCATCATGACCGAGGAACGTCCACTGGCAGCCACCACATCCAGCGAGGTGAGCCTCGTTGAGCCTTCCCTGACCACGGGCGATCCCGCTGCCTTCAGCTCTCTCGTCGAGCCATATCGTCGTGAACTACAACTGCACTGTTATCGCCTCCTGGGGTCCCTCCACGAGGCTGAGGATCTGGTCCAGGAAACCATGTTGCGGGCCTGGCAGCACTTCGGCACTTTCAAGGGTCAGGCCTCGCTGCGTACCTGGCTCTACAGGATCGCGACCAACGCCTGCCTCGACGTACTCAAGAGCCGCCGGTCGCGCACGCTGCCCGTGGCAGTCTCTCCTGCGGCTTCCCCCTTCCTCCCCCTGGCGCCAGCCTGGGCCGAGTCCACATGGCTTGAGCCTTTCCCTGACAGCTGGTTGGCCGAGGCGATGGAGGATCCGGCAGCACGCTATACCAGGCGCGAAAGTGTCTCGCTCGCTTTTCTCATCGTTCTTCAGCTGCTCCCGCCCCGCCAACGGGCGATCTTGCTTCTCAGTGATGTGCTGGACTGGCGTGCAAGCGAGATCGCGTCTCTGCTCTCGATCTCAGTGTCAGCCGTCAAGAGCGCCTTGCACCGCGCCCGGGTCACGCTGGCGAAGCAGTATCATACTCATGAACGAGAGAAGGGAGAGGGTCTAGGGGCGGATGCCGCGACACAGGCGCTGCTGGAGCGCTATCTACATGCATGGGAGACCGAGGATGTCAACGGGCTGGTGGCGCTTATGAAAGAAGACGCAACCTTTACTATGCCGCCGTCTCCTTCCTGGTATCGTGGGCGAGAAGCGATTCGGGAAGTGCTCACCGCTCAAGCCTTTGCACCTCTGGCGCAGAACCGGTGGCACTTCTCCCCCACAAAGGCCAATGGGTGCCCGGCATTTTCTGTCTATCACGCTACTGGATAGGGCGGTACCTTTCGGGCCTTCGGGATTCAAGTTGCCACCCTGGATGATAGCGTATCAGGCTTGCTCATTGCCGATGTGACGACCTTTCTGGATTCCTCGCTCCTCCCCTTCTTCGGCTTCCCACCCGAACTGCCCAGGTGAACCAATGTCCAGTCCATAGCATATACCAAATGTAGTATACTAGAGAGAGGTTATTACGCATTGATCTCATGCGGGAACGGAGCAAAGAGATGATTTCTTTTGGTATTGAAATCATCATAACGGGTGTCATGTTTTTCGTCGGAGTATACGCAAGCGTTGAGATGCATCGAGCAGCACAACGTACCGTTTTAGAGTGGCGTACCACGGGAAGGCAGGCGACCACTCCTCGGCAGCGGAGACGAAGCTTGCTCACCCTTGTCGTCTCTTTTCTGACAGGAATGTTTGTGCTTTCGCATCTCCCTGAACACTACACAGCGCTGATTTTTCTTCCGTTCACTGCCGGGATGGTATTCGCGTTTCTTGCTTTCATAGTTCAGGAATTCATCTCTCTGAAATAAGTGTTTTCTCCTACAAGCTCTCTGCTTGTACGAGGTTATTTGGGCAGTGATATGCTATCCTTCAGAAGGTAAGTCGCATGCAGAACGCGTGCAACAGGCAATCCCATCTTCCTTCGTAATCAGCGTTGATTGAGCACGGAAAGGAGAGCCATATGCTTCATGTCACAGGTCTTGACCATATCGCTCTGACAGTGAGAGATCGAGAGCGTTCGCTTGAATGGTATCATCAGGTACTGGGGATGGAACAACGGTATCAGGAGGTATGGAGCGGACCAGATGACCCGGTCATGGTATGCTCAGGAAACACTTGCCTGGCACTTTTCCCACCTGATACAGCCGATCCTCTTCCTGCACCGGACCATAACGTGATTGCCATGCGTCATTTCGCATTGCGCCTGGACCGTAAGAATTTCGAGCGAGCACAGCTAGAGCTCCGTGAACAGAATATCCCGTTTAGTTTTGAGGATCACACCATAACTCACTCGCTCTACCTTTTTGACCCTGATGGTCACCGCGTCGAACTGACAACCTACGAGCTCACCTGATCATATTGCCAAAAGAGCACTCTGGGAAGAAATAAGCAGAGAATCGCCTCTACCATTACACAGAGGAACTGCCGAGGCCCATTCCTATAGTCTTCCTATTACCCACATCTTTTGGGGAGGTGCATTGGCCTGTCGAGCGCAGCGACGACAGGTGTTGTAAATTACCGAATGATCTCATTTACACCTTTGTTCGTCATTTCATTGTAGGAATGTTACGGTTCGGCAAAAAATCGGCGCAGTTCTTGCGCCACCCGTTCCGGCTGGCCGCCTCTCTCGGTATTGCCCGAAGCCCCATGATTGAGCCCGGGGAACTCAATACGTTTGGCGTGTGGGAAGACCTTCTCTAGGGCGTCAAGGGCAACTTTCAAGTAAGTCGGGCTCTTGCTCCCGCCGAGCAAAAGCACCTCGGCGCGTATAGCCCTGAAGTTCTCCAGCTTTTCACTCATCTCGACGACCAACTGTCCGTCATAATCCTTCTGTATGCTGTAATCTTTGCCATACGGGCCGCTGAGGCCACGGCCACGGCGGTCGGGCACGTAGACGGTAAAAGTATCAGCCAGTGCCTCGGCGAGCTGCATGTGGCTTTGGGCTGACTCCATAGCGCCATGCAGCAGCACCACACCCGGGCCGTGGCCGAGCTGGCGATAGCTGATGGTGGTGCCGTCTTGAGAGGGTACGGAGCCGGTTGTAGAGTGCTCCCGCGCGGTTGCGGTCGATTGATTGTTGACGCTGGTTTTCGTTTTCATGTGCTGATATCCTTTCTTGCACAGTTCATTGATGAGTGTAAGATTTCATCAAAATGTGACAAAAAATTGCAAAAAATGTGACAGATTCGAGCTTCATTAGCAGTTTTATGCGGTGATCTCCATCGCTTGATGTGAGTATAGAACGTAACCGGGTGAACCAGCATCACCCCCGAGGGTGATTATACAGGTGAATGTGCCGGCCAATCTTGCCAGAAGGGGTCCAGGTGCCCCTTCACACGAATGACGTATCTCATACGCTTGTGTCCCGTTCGGATTACTTTTCCTCATCTGAGAAGAAGGATACCCTCTCGGCAGGCATGAGCGCAGTAGTCAAAAGGATACTTTGAGGATACTCTCTCAATGGAGAGGAGCAGCGAGAAGAGAAGCGCAGATGGCCCTTCGGTGTCGTACTTTTTTC
>CATPCK010000692.1 GCA_955652655.1 uncultured Ktedonobacteraceae bacterium
ATGTGGATGCCAACTCGACCGGGATACCAACGCCGCGAAGAATATACTCAAAAAACATGCTGGGGCAGGAAGTGTCCCACAGATTCTCCCGCGTGGGGAGTCTGTCGAAGCCCCTGCCTTCTAGGCACGGGGTACTTCACCCAGATCATCAACTTTGTGACGACTCCCCACGGCTCCCGCGCCGGGGGCGCGCGACGAATGAAGCGGCCCTGTCGTCCCACGGCTTCTAACGCTTGGTCTAAGATATTCTTACTGCCATTGTGGTCTCGATCGATGACCAGACCACAGCTGGGACACTCATACACCCGCACCGAAAGGGGCATATCCTGGCGATGCCCACAGTCCGAACAGGTTTGCGACGTATAGGCCGGATTCACGCGCACCACTGCTCGGCCAGCTTCCTCCGCTTTACTGAGCAGATGTGCGAAAAATGACGACCATGCCGCATCAGCGATACTCTTGGCCACTTTCGGGTTGTTGATCATGTTGCGTACCACCAGGTCCTCCACCGCAATGAACCCGAACTGTTTAATGAGCAAGGCCACCTCTTGCCGGATGAAGTGTTCCCTCCGCCACCTGACCCGTTCATGCACGCGCGCCACTACCTTGCGCCGTTTTCCCCGTTGGCGTGTCCCCTTGTGCTCTTTAGAGAGCCTCCGCTGGGTGCGGGCTAAGGCTGCTTCCTGCTTGCGGAAGAAGCGCGGATTGTCTATCTGCTCTCCGGTCGAAAGATAGGCAAACGTTTTGAGGCCGACATCGATACCGACCTGCGCATCCGATGGGGGCAGGTAGTCAGCCTCCGGCTCACCTTCCACGCTGATACTCACAAACCATTTGCCAGGGCGCGCGTCCGTTTCACCGTAGCTGTCTTGGGAATGCCCATGAGCGGTCGATGCATCACCATCTTGATGTGCCCGAGCTTGGAGAGGATGAGGGAGCCTGCGCGTTTCTTGCCAGCGCGGACGTCAAAACTGTTCTGGTATTGCTTGAAGGTGAGGCTAGTATAGCGCAAGTGCGAGCGGAAGCGGGGATACCCTGGCTGCTGGCCTTCCTGGACGCGCCGGAAAAAGCCGTCAAAGGCCCGATCTACCCGCTTGAGGACGTCTTGCAGGACTTGCGAGTTCACCTCGGCCAGGTCCGGGCGGACCTCTTTGCAGGCGGGCAGTGGAGCCGCATTGCTGCGAGTAGCCAATCGAAATGCCTGCCATGCGGTAGGCATCCCGGCGT
The DNA here is from genome assembly GCA_955652655.1 of uncultured Ktedonobacteraceae bacterium. GTDB lineage: Bacteria > Chloroflexota > Ktedonobacteria > Ktedonobacterales > Ktedonobacteraceae > UBA11361. The sequence goes on from CATPCK010000692.1 coordinate 1,228, forward strand.
TCTTGCAGGGCGGCGTTATAGGTCTCACAGCACAGAGCAAGCCACTTGTTCAGCATGGTTCGTTGTTTTTTTGTCGGGGAGAGTCGGTAGTGAAACGTCTTGTTCATCTCTCGGAGACATTCTTCTTGAGGCAAGTACAACCGGAAATTGTCCCTTCCCTGCCCCACATAAGGAACGCGCCTTTCATCCCCATCACTGGAAGTGAGGGGCTTTCAGGCGCGGGACTCAGGTAAAGTGCAATGAATTGCACGCCCCTATGGCCCCGAAAACACCTTCACGTCAAAGGAGGTCAGGCGCTCGAAATTATTGTAGATCCACAGGGTCCCCCCATTTGTCGCGCCACTTGAAGGATCGGGTTGACCGGCGTAGGCAAATTGCGCCTGCGTCACCATATCATTGAGAATGGTGAGGGGCGAGGTTTGTAGCAGCTGCGCGTCGGTCAGGTGAACCAGGAGCTTCGCGTCCATTTGCACCGTCTCTAACAGCGATTTCAGTTTGTCGATCGCTGTGTTGATCTGCCCGGCCAGTTTATGCTGGTCCGAGGTTGCCTGGGGCGAGAGTATCGCGCCATTGAGATGGAGGTCGATAAGATACACATACCCGGGAGGAGTCTCTTCATCGTAGTTGTAACCGGGGGGATCGGGGGACTTCGGCACCGGTCCAAGGAGGGGAATCTGGGCATTACGAACATCGGCTAAGAGCGGTCCGACAGATGGCTCGTCTTTGTGAACAAAGCCTGTGCCATCAAGGTAATCAAGGACACAGTTCAACTGGTTACGAATGGCAGCGACGTCTTGCCTGCCCCAGCTATCTTTGGCGCTATTGGCGCATTCCAGCACTTTACGCGTATTTTGCAGGAGCCAGAATACCAGGCCACCATGCAGGCTCCGTGCCTTCAGTTCCGGGGATTCGGCCAGCAGGTGACGAAAGTGGTCAAGCATACTAAAGTGCAATTTGTCGCCTGAGATGGCCACCTGAGGAATCTCAGCATAGTAGTCCCACGTGCTGAAATCAGGCGATGGATTGCTTGGCGTGACATTGGCATCCGCTTCAGTAATGAGGAAGCGGCTGGTGAATTCGAGCAGGTTCGTATGCTTCTGATCACCCCGGTAAAGAAAATGGACGTTTCCTTGTTGGTCCACACTGACCTTCCCCAAAAAGAAGGGGGCAGACTCGCTTTGATTTCTATCGCCTAGTAACCAGGCATAGTAACTCTTGCCCGGCGAAGTGCCGGTCATATGCTGTAGATCAATTTGCAGCTCATCGTTGACACCCTGGTTTGTCGTTCCATTGACCTGCTCGCTACTGGTAAAGAAAGCATGCCCAACCAGGGGGTTTTTCACAACAGCTGGTTTCGGTATGAGCAGGAGCACGGTACCAAGCGTTGCACCAACGAGCACAGATAGGAGCAGGGTAATCAGAGCGAAATAGCGGCCACTTGAGCGTGTCGTCCGGTTATCCCATGGCAGAGGAGAGGTCTGTGGGTTGTGTGGAAAAGCCCCATTATGCGAGGTATACGCAGGTACCGCAGGGATACCTGGCCAACTGGTGGCAGAGGGTAGGATTCCTGAAGAAGAACCAGGCGACAGTTGAAATTCACCCAGGGAATGTGCATCAGTGAGGTAGGCAATGTGGCCAAGATTCTCTGGAATAGGCAAATTGAGAGCCCTGGCCAAACCAGCAGTCAATGAAGCGGCGTTAGGAAAGCGCGCTGCCGGGTCCTTCGCCAGGCAGCGCAAAATAACGATATTCAGTAATGGGTGGATACTGGGGTTGACGAAGGCGGGAGGGGTAGGAGAGGCGCTGATGTGCTGCATCAGGAGAGAAACAGGCCTGTTCCCTTGAAAAGGGAGTACCCCGGTGCACATCTCGTAGAGGATGATTCCTAACGAGTAAATGTCGCTCAGCTCGTTGGCCGGATTTCCCCTCGCCTGCTCTGGGGAGATGTAGAGCGTCGCCTCGAGCGAACTGTGAACCTGCGCCCTCATCGAAGAACCCAGCAGCCTGGAGAGGCCAAAATCTGTGAGCATTGGCTCACCAAATTTACCGGGTGAGTCGTCGCGTTTCTGAAGGAGAATATTGCC
>CATPCK010000693.1 GCA_955652655.1 uncultured Ktedonobacteraceae bacterium
ATTCTCCTGGGGAGTAAGCTCATGACTCAAAGCGCGTCCGGCCTCCAGGTCTACGATCGTCAGCGGCGTGCGTAATTCGTGACTGGCGTCCGCGGTAAACTGCCGCTGCCGCTCAAATGCGGCCTCCAGGCGCGCCAGCATACCATCGAAGGTACCGCCAAGCTCACCCAGCTCATCGCGCTGTTTCAGATTAAGGCGACGGTGCAGGTCCGTTTCGCTGATCTGCTGTGCCGTGCGCGTAATCGTCTGCACCGGGCGCAGCGCCCTACCCGCCAGCCAGTAGCCACCAACGCCCGACAACAGCAGACAGAGCGGTGCTGCAAGCGCCAGTATTGACGACAGGTCATTCAGTAGAAAAGGCCCGACGGAGGTAATGCCCACTGCGAGCAGAGCCACCGCCTGCCCCTGCTGATTCACTATCACCCCCTGCGTAAACTCATAATTACCATCCGGCAGACTATATGAAAACGTGTTCTCCAAATCATACACCTGCATACTCTTGCCGGCGGGTCCCAGTGGCTGGCTCTTAGATGCGGCATCAGGGTAAGATCGTTGCTTATCCTGCCACTGCGCGAGGTCCTCCTTCATAATCGCTGCCATCTGAGATGCGTCATTCCCGGAAACACTTTCAGACTTTTGTAGCGGCTGGCCCTGTGGTGTCACCAGCAGCACCACTTCATTGTTTGTCAACCTCTTCCCTAGCACCACTTCATTATTTGATAACTTCTCCTGCGACGCACCTACAAAGGACAAGAGCAATGACGAAGGCAGCCCCTTCTGAGCATCGTACGTGCTGGCGACCTGGGTAAGGCGCGTGCGTAAATCATCATTCAACGCCGCAGACAGATTCTGCTTTTCTGTCGTCAATACGACGCTGCTTAACATGAGCAAAATCAGCGCCAGCAAGGCGGCATACCAGAACGTCAGGCGGAAACGCATACTGCGCACCAGGTGCAAAATGGAGCGTGGTCCGCCCTGCCGCACGTATCCAACAAGCGTAATGACGCACAGCAGCACCAGGTCAACGATGATAATGGTGGCGCTGGTGGAGTAAGAACGCACATCATTCTTCTGCATGATAAGCGCGATCATGCCAACAATAATAATCACCAGGCTCAGCGCCCTATATACCCTGGAAATAACCCGCATCACAACGCCTTCCTCTATTCACTACCTGGTAAACGCAGCCGGTATCCAACCCCGTAGATGGTCTCCAACAACTTGACAGTAAAAGGATCATCGATTTTACGTCGCAGCCGGCGCACATACACATCGACCACGTTAGAGGCGCTGATGAAATCATAGCTCCAGATATGGTTCTCGATCATCTCGCGCGTCAGCACCTGGTTGGGGTGGTGCATGAGATAGTCCAGCAAGGCAAATTCCTTCGCATTCAGCTTGATAGCCATCCCACCCCGCTCGACATCATGAGTGGCAGGATTGACCGACAAATCCCCCAGTACCAGCGTACCGCTTTTCTGGGCAGTATCTCGCCGCAACAGCGCCCGCAGGCGCGCCAGCAATTCATGCAGCGCGAACGGCTTGACCAGGTAATCATCAGCCCCGCTATCGAGCCCGCGCACGCGATCTTCAATGGCATCTCGCGCCGTCAACATCAAAATGGGCGTATTCACCTTGCGTAAACGCAGCGTACGGCACACCGCCAACCCATCCTTGCGCGGCAACATAAGATCCAGGATAATCGCGTCGTACGGCACCGTATCAGTAAATGCCTCCCCCTCCTCGCCATCAAATGCAGCGTCAACAGCATACCCCTCCTCCACCAGGCTCAATTTCAGCGCATGGCTCAAGCGGCGATCATCCTCGACAAGCAATATGCGCATCATCGTATCTCCCAAAACTCATCGAGATATCTAACCTAGTATGCCACAAGAGTAGTATGCACGAAAAACATGACACAAACATGAAACGCCCATTTACACCAAATAGGCCGTTTGTTGTGAATATGAACCGGCTGTAGGGGCCGGTTTACCGCGCCCATCGCCGATTTATCGGCCCTTTTAGGCATCAACCTAACGAAATGCGGATAGGTCTTCCGTAGGGGCAGGGGAGGGGTTGAGTAGCCCGAGCAGGGCGACCGCAAGGGTCGCCCCTACATTTCATGCATCACTTGAAGGTTGACGCAGCAAGAGGCATCAATCTAAGAAGTTTTAAACAGAACAATTGGTGGTGGAAGGAAAAATTAGTTGGGGCCTGGCGTAGGGGCGAGAGTGGCTGGGAGGTGGATGGGTGGGCCCTTGTGGTCGCCCGTGCTGCCCTTGGATTCCCCGTGCAAATCGGCCCCTCGCTCCTCCCCAGCGCGGGCGACCACAAGGGTCCCCTCCCTTCTCCGCACCACTCCCACCCCTACGATTCATCCGTTGCTTCCTCTTTCGTTGTATAATTGTCGTCATAACAACGGATAAGTAAGGAGATGCATAATAGATGAGTGATTTGCCTCCTCTTCCGTTGTATAATTGTCGTTATAATAACGTTTTTTTGACAGCGTTCTGAAAACAACACCGCTATATGCTGACTACCATAAAGCAAAACCCTTGTAACCTCAGGGAGGAACTGTATGAAGATTGAAGCCAGGCTAGCAGAATTAGGTTTCGTTTTACCTGCGCCGCTTGCACTCCCGACCGGCGCGCGGTTGCCTTTTCCCTGGGTACGAGTGCGCGGCAAGCGCGTTTTCGTCTCTGGACACGGCCCGCAACAGCCAGACGGTTCTCTGGCGGGACCTTTTGGCAAAGTTGGGGCAGAGGTATCAACCGAGCAGGCCTACGAGTCGGCCCGATTGGTCGCGCTGGCCATACTGGGGAGTCTGAAGCGCGAGTTG
>CATPCK010000694.1 GCA_955652655.1 uncultured Ktedonobacteraceae bacterium
GTACTCGAAAAGGAGCACGCACTCGCTTCGCAGCAAACAGGGCATAACAGTGGAGTCATACACTCGGGCATCTACTACGCACCAGGTTCTTTGAAAGCAAAGGCATGTGTGGCGGGGAAAGCTACATTGATCCAGTTCTGCCAGGAACACGGCGTTTCCTACGAGCTATGTGGTAAAGTCATTGTCGCGACTCATGAAGAGGAGCTGCCCAGGCTGGAGCAACTGTACCAGCGTGGCCTTGCCAATGGCGTACCTGGCCTGGAAATGATCGGCCCGGAACGCTTGCGTGAAATCGAACCGCACTCGGTGGGCATTAAGGCGCTCTACTCGCCCACTACAGGAATCGTCGATTTCGGGCAGGTCGCCAGAGCGTATGTCCAGGAAATCACCTTGCGCGGTGGAGTGATTCTGACCGATCATGCAGTTACCACTATCCAGCAGAGCAATGGCCGCTATCGGCTGACAACACCAACTGATGTCGTTGAGGCACGCTATGTGATCGGCTGCGCTGGCCTGTATGCCGACCGTGTGGCGCGCTTGCTTGGCATGCCGCGTACACCGCAGATCGTTCCGTTTCGCGGCGACTACTATGTTCTTCGTCAGGAGCGCACTGACATGGTTCGTGGGATGATCTATCCAGTACCAGACCCTCGCTTCCCCTTCCTTGGAGTGCATTTCACCCGCCGCATGAACGGCGATGTCTGGCTCGGTCCCAATGCCGTACTGGCATTTGCACGCGAGGGATATCGACGGCTCGACATTAATATGGGCGATTTATGGGAGACGCTTCGCTATCGAGGGTTCCGCAAACTGGCGCTCAAGTACTGGCGAGTTGGTCTCGAGGAGATGTACCGGGACTTCAACAAGGCCAGTTTCCTCAAGGCGCTGCAACGCTACATGCCGGAGTTGCGTCCCGCCGATCTTCTACCCGGTCCGGCAGGGGTGCGTGCGCAGGCGCTCGCGCCCGATGGTACGCTGGTGGACGATTTCGTCGTAGATCAGCAGAGCGGGGCGTTGCATGTACGCAATGCCCCCTCTCCAGCCGCAACCTCGTCACTCGCGATCGCGGAGATGATCGTGAATACCGCGGAGCGGAACTTCGCCCTCGATACGACGAAGCATAGGTGAGGGATAGGAAAGAAAGACTGTTGAGTTTGCTATGCTTGAGCAAAGCCTCTATAATTGCCATAATTACGTACCACTGGTTTTCCGGGAAGTGACGAGCGTCTATCATAACAGCGTCCTGTTTATCTCCTGGACGTGGCATTACGGGTAGAAGTACCTCAAAAAAAAGGAAGGCAACACATGAGCACCTATCCTCTTTTTCCCGATGAGACGAAGCTCGCGTCTGACAGGCAACTCCTCGCTGTCCTCGAAAATATCAGCGACGCGTTTATTATCTTTGATACTCACTGGTGCTATACCTATGTCAATCGTGCTGCCGAGACCATCCTGCAAAAAAAACGCGAAGATCTCCTGGGAAAGAATGTGTGGGAGGTCTACCCTGAAGCAGTCGGCACCACGGTTTGGACGAAATATCATGAAGCGGCAGATACACAAACGGTCGTTGAGTTTGAAGACTTCCATACTCCCTTCTTGAAGTGGTTTCATATGCGTGTCTATCCTTCTGAGGCGGGTTTAGCTGTCTATTTTCAAGATATGACCGAACGCAAACACGCCGAAGAACAGGAGCACTTTCTGGCGAAAGTCAGCAAATTGCTTGCATCCACCCTTGATTATCAGGAGACGCTTGCCAATATCGCTCGATTGGCTGTCCCACAATTAGCCGATTGGTTCGTCGTTGATCTGGTTGATGAACATGGACAGATTGAATTGATCGAGGTTGATCATAGAGACCCGGGAAAAGTGCAGTGGGCCAAAGAACTGCGGAAAAAATATCCGCTTGATCCTCATGCACCTACTGGTGCGCCCAATGTCGTGCGTACCGGACACGCAGAACTCTACGCTGAAATTACCGATGACATGCTCATCGCTTCAGCACGAGATGAAGAAGAACTCGCAATCACGCGCCAGATCGGCTTTACGTCTGTAATGATCGTCCCCCTGGTTGCCCGTGGGAAAACACTGGGAGCGGTCACGCTTGTTGCTGCTGAATCGGGAAGAAGGTACAACACTGCGGATGTAGCACTCGTCGAGGAAGTCGGGCGTCGCGTAGGTGTCGCATTAGACAACGCGATCTTATATCGACAAGTCCAGCAATCCAGAGACCAATTAGATGTTATCCTGCGAGGCATCGCAGATGGGATCACGGTACAAGACGTGAACGGCACCGTGATTTATACCAATGACATAGCGGCACACCTGAGCGGATTTCCTTCAGCAGAAGTTATGCTTAGCATGCCGCCAGCCACTTTGATGCAGGCACTGAGCAGATTTGTCATGAAAGATGAAGCAGGGCTCCCCCTCACTTTCGAGCAACTTCCAGGTCGCAGAGCGTTGCAAGGGGAAAAGAATGTCCAGGCTATTATACAGTATTATGATACCGTCACAGGGCAAACACTCTGGTCATTGGTGAAAGCAGAGCCACTCTTTAACGAACATGGAGGCGTGCAGTTCGCAGTCAATGTGTTCGTCGATTTGACTGAGCGGAAAGAGTTGGAGTTACGCAAAGATGAGTTTATTAGTATGGCCTCCCATGAACTCAAAACGCCTGTCACCAGTCTCAAAGGATTTACCCAGGTGTTGTACCGCCGGTTCAAAAAACGAGGAGAGGAAGAGCCGTTAAGCTTTCTTGCCAGGATGGACGGGCAACTCAATAAGTTAACGAAGCTCATTAACGATCTGCTCGATCTTTCCAAAATACAGACGGGTAAACTCACTGTTCAAGAAGAGGCTTTTGATCTGGCTGACGTTGTCGGCGACATAGTGGATACGCTACAAGCAACGTCGCAAACTCATCAGTTGGCGCTTGAAGAGACAACGCACTTGGAAGTCTTCGGAGATAAAGATCGCATCGAGCAAGTGCTCATCAATTTGCTCACCAACGCCATAAAGTATTCCCCGCAAGCAGATCGTGTCATCATTCGTGTTTCAGCAGAGCATGAGCAGGCTCTGGTAAGTGTACAGGATTTTGGCATTGGCATTGCTGAGGCCAATCAGCAGAAAATTTTTGAGCGCTTCTATCAAGTGACTGACCCGATGGAGAGAACGTTCCCAGGGCTTGGCATTGGCTTATTTATTTCAAATGAAATCATCAAA